>WAJX01000216.1 GCA_015523665.1 Ferroglobus sp. | reverse complement strand
TAAGAGACAGATAATATACCACACCATATCATATACAACAATTTAATCTCCTTTCTCCTCTACATTCTTCTCACATTTTAGGATAGTATCAAGATAATCCTATTTACTTATTGAAATTAAGTTTTGCGGAGCTTAAGTTTTTGTGAATTCTATCTTTTCTTTATCTTTTCTCCATGCTTTATAATTCTACAAAATTATAAAATCAGTTGGTAAAGAGAAGTGTATTGCAACCCTCTCAAGTTTTATATCACCCAACGACTTTCTACATTAAAATGATAGACGAAATCGAGAGACCTTTCATAATAGGGATAGCTGGAGATAGTGGATCTGGAAAAACTACTTTCGCTGAGAGTATAAAGAGGATCTTCGCTGGGAAAGTAGCTACAATAACAATGGATGATTATCATAAAATAGGAAGAGAGGAGAGGAGAAAACTCGGTATAACTCCATTAAATCCAGAAATGACTGATTTAGAGTTATTCAGAGAACATTTAGAGATTATAAGGAGAGGAGAAAAGATAATAAAACCAATTTACGATCATACAAGAGGTGTGATTAATGGAGAAGAGGTTTTCAAACCAGAGAAGATCGTGATAGTCGAAGGATTGCATACTTTATATGATGAAATAAGGGATTATCTCGATTATAAGATATTTGTTGATCCTGCAAGAATAATAAAAAGAAAATGGAAGCTGAAAAGAGATGTTGAAGAGAGAGGATATAGGAGAGAAGAAGTGATAGAAGAGATAATAAAACGAGAAAACGATTACAAGAGATTTGTTGATTTCCAGAAGATATACGCTGATACGATCATAAAAATTTATCCAAGTGAACTTCAAAACGTTGAGAGAATAACATTTTTAGTAGGAATGGAAGAGATGTATAGAGTTAGAATGATATTTACTAACATCTCCTTAGAGATGACCGATATAACATTAAATGTGGATCTTTCAAAACTGATAAAAGCGAGTGAGAGAGATTTTGCCATAACATTTTTCTCAGATTATTATTACGGAAAAAGAGCCAGTTTTATAGAAATAGATGGAGCATTAAGCGTAGAAATATTCGAGTCAATTCTTGATACACTTAGAGATGAGACAGGATACGATATCAGATGGGATGCTGGAGATTATGTAAATTCGATAGAGGTTGCAAAATTACTTCTCTGCTGGAATCTCGTTGAATTCATTAAATCAACTATAAAATCTAAACACAAGTAATCATGATAATATAAATAAATCAGATAAACTAATTTTTTATCTTAATTTTTATTTTAAAATAAAAATTTTATTTTATTTTGAAAAAGATAAATGGAGAAATGAGGTAAGAAGAGATAAGAGTGGTGAATGTGAATAAAACAAAATTAAATTAAAAAATGCTCACTAAAAAACACAAATATTAAACACAAACAAATTTTATCATCTAATTTTATCATTTAGCAAAATCAAATCGAGTTAAACTGGAGATAGAAAAGATAAATAGCCCCAACTCTTACTTATTTCTATGCACATCGCGATTATCACAAGATGGAATGCTACATGTGGAATTGCAATGCATGCGGAGTTGATAGTCCCATTTTTTAGAAAAAATAATGATGTTACCATATTTGCTCCTTACATTGAATCAGCAAATAAATGGTGGCACCACAAGATTGTTAGAGAAGACGAAGAATATGTGGTAAGATGTTATGAGGAAAGAGATCCTAACGAAATGAAAGGTAAAGAAGGTAAGATGGATATTGAAAAAATCTTGGATAGAGATGTAGATGTTCTTCTCGTTGAATCGTATGCAAGTATTCCACATAAAGATGTTCAAAGAGTTGCAGAAATTTTAGGAAAGAGGGGTATAAAGACGTATGTTGTTATCCATGAAGGATTTAGAGGAGATATTAGATACAGCAACCTTACGATTTTTGAAAAGTTTATAGTGTTTGATGAGAGATATATCTATGATTTAATCCCAGAAATAAAGGATAAAGCAATAGTAATCCCGTATCCATGCTATCCTTTAAATCCGAGTAAAAGAAAGTTTGGTGATGATCATCTAAAATTTTTCAGTTTTGGTAGACAGCCAATTGAAGAATATTATCCGTTTTTAAAAGCTTTAGAAAGATTGAAGCGTATTTACGATTTAGAATATCTTGTAGTTAGATCCAATGGATTGCTACCCTATAAAAAAGAGTGGTTGATTCAAGAAAGAAAGAGGTTTAAAAATACAGATGAGATATACAATTACCTACACAGAGCTGATGTCCACTTAATACCAAAAGGTTATACTGAAGGAGTTGTTGTTTCTTCTACACTTTACCAATGCATGGGAGCGTTAATTCCAACAATAGTCCCTGATACAAGACATTTCGAAATGCATGAAGATGAAGTTATAAAGTTCAACGATATCGGTGATCTTGTCAGGAGAATCGTGCTTATTATAGAAGATGATGAATATAGGGACAGAGTTATAAAAGCAGCTAAGGAGTATGTTGAAAAGAATAGTGCAGATAAAATTGCAAAAAGATTTATTAAAGTATTTAATGATAAATTATAATTTATATATAAAGATAATAAATTAAAAAATTAGGTTACGATCTCTTCAAGCCTTTCATTCTTTACCGCATGCTTAATTTCCATCATTGTTAAATCTAGAGGATCACTTATTTCAATCCCATGTTTTAAGCTGAGATTTCTCATTTCTGGAGATGTAGGGCCTATAGCCGGATCTCCAGGAACTCTTAACGAAACATCAAATACGACAAACTCAAGCTTTTCATCAGTCGAATATGCGATAGCGCCCTGTAAGCCAAACATGCCTATTATCCCCGGTGGATATTCATCCTCACAAATTCTTATAAATCTCTCCCCAGCCTCATAAACCATTTCTTGCTTACTCTCCCTCATAGTAACCCCAAAATGCCCGATCTCTTCGTTTTTAATCGGAACTTTTATCTTAAGTTGCTCTTTAGCTGGCAAATTAAGAAATCCCTGAAGGTTTACCTGTCTTCTATCTGAAAATCCCACAAAATCAAAATCTCCAAAAACATCTTTTAAAGCAAAGCAATGAAAATTAGCATTAAAACGAGCACCCAAAACGTACTCTTCTATTCTCGCTCTTTTTAAACCCTCTTCATTTATAACTCCTGCTTTTATTAACTCCTCAGCCTGTTTATAATAATCCTCCGGAGATTCGGCATAGAAAAATGCTCTCTCAAGAGGATTCTTTGCTTGCTGAACTTTCACAACAACTAACCTATCTATTTCATCTGGATTATTAAACTCCTTGGGATACCTAATTTTAGCCTTTTCGAGTAAATAATATTGATTTCTCTTCTCATTCCTCTCCTCAGCCCTTAAAAGAAATCTATTTCCATAAATTGGAATTTCAAGCTTGTTTTCAATTTCATCATAACCAACGTATACAGCAAAACTCCTATTTGGAATTAAAATAGCATTAAGCTCAATAAGTTTTTCTTGTACTTTTTCATCCACCATATCTTTGAAATTATCTAACATAACTACATCATCGTAAAGATGGCGATTGTATTTTGTATATAATTTATCTCTACCTTTTTGAACCAAAACAACTGTTTTAAAACCCCAGGACTTTGCAGACATCCCTATCTCTTTTGCAGAGTGTGAACCAAATATCGCGATTGTAACATCTCTATAATCTGAGACTATCTCTCTAATTTTCTCAATTTTCTTATTCATTTTTGCTTTCATTCCTATCCCCTCTCGTTTCATCCCATCTTAGCTCTTTTGAGAATGCTCTCAGCTGCTATCAATCCCGTAACAGCAGCTCCTACTATCCCTCTACTTATTCCGGCCCCATCTCCAATGGCATATATGTTCTTTAAGTTTGTCTCCATCTCACTATTAACCGCTAGCTTTAATGAATAAAACTTTATCTCCGGAGCATAAATTAATGTTGAATCGTCAGCAACTCCTGGAATGACTTTATCAAGTTGTTCTAAGGCATCTAATATGTCGTCAACAACTCTTCCAGGATAAGCTAAACTAATATCCCCCGGAACTGCTGTTTTTAAAGTTGGTTGAACTAATCTATTATTCTTTATCCTAGTTTCAGTACTTCTCCTTCCTAACCTCAAATCTTTTAGACGTTGAACTAATGGATTTCCTCCTCCAAGCTTTGTTGTAATTTTAGCTAAATCTCTTCCCCAATCATTTGGAAATTCAAAAGGCTCAGTGAATGTGTAATGTCCTAATAAAGCGAAATTGCTATTACTCGTCTTCTCTTTAGCCTTACTATGACCATTCACTAAACTAAACTCACCATAATCTTCTCTTATAACCCATCCTCTTGGGCATGTACAAAAAGTTCTCATGTAATCATCGTGTTTTTTTGTTGTAACCCTTAACTTTGGATCATACACTATTGATGTGATCTCATCCATTATACTCGCAGGCACTTCAACTCTGACTCCAACATCTATGGCTTTATCTTCTTTGCTAACTTTAAAGTTATATTTCTTCGTCCATCTTTCTAACCATTCAGAACCGCCTCTTCCAACACCTATTATTAGATAATCGTAATAATATTTTCTTCCATCTGCTGTGCTAACTCTTCTATTAACAGGATCTATATCGACAACTGTTGTATTCACAAAAATCTCAATACCATTTCCCAAAAGCCAATTTTCCATATTTTTTATAACTTTGGGTAGTTCATCACTCCCAACATGTCTTTGTTTTAGTGGCACAAATTCTATTCCCGCTGAATTGGCTTTTTTTAAAAGTTCTTTAATTTTTTCATCATCTGTCCCATAAAGCTCATCAGGTGCTCCACACTCTATAAAAATTTTATCTACCTCTATCATTTTCTCAAATAAAACTTCTGGACTTATTAATCCAAGAAAATCACCACCTACCGTGAAGCTCGATGGATAATCAAAATGAACATAATTCAGCTTTCCATCTGATAAACCACCAGCACCACCAACTCCAGCGGTTATATTGCAGGGATTGCACTTTAAACAGAAGCTCTCTGCAAGATCGCTTGGACAAACTCTCTTATCTATATCTCTACCCATTTCAAAAATAGCAACGTTTAATTTTCCCGCTAATTTGTGAGCGGCAAAAAGACCTCCCGGTCCTGCCCCAACTATTATTACATCATATTTCTTCATACATTTGTCGGCTCTTTTGCTATACTCTATTTAATAGTTTCTGTGTTAGTTGTTAAAAATAACACACCACATAAAATAAAATCAAGTACATCAAGCAGTACTGTCAAGAATAACCATAAAAAATAAAAATTAAAAATACAAACCATGCAACCCCAAATCCAGCAGTTAATTGAAGAAATTAAAGCTAAGAAGGTCTTTCGGAGGAACAGAAAGAGATTGAAATTAAAGATCCTCCCAGCTTTACCCTACTTCTATGAACTTTCCTTAAGAAAAACAAGCAAACTAATTTCCCTTTTCCAGAAAATAAGCCATGAATATAAGAATCTATCACCACAGGATCAAAAGAATTTTAAAACCCTAAGAAAGAAGAAAAGAAGACTAATAGCAATAGATGAAACAAAACTGAAGTTAGAGGACAAACAAATCTTTATCTGGAATGCAGTAGATGTGGATTCGAAAGAATGTTTGTTCATCTGAGCTACTGAAAGGAGATCCAGCTTTCATGCTTACGTTTTCCTTAAAGAGGTTTTGAAGTTATGCGAAAATAAACCGGAAGTGGTTGTTGGCAGAGGATTCTGGTATAAATGGGCTTTAGAAGGTTGGGGTTAGTACAGGCATGAGACTTTCGGAGAGAGAAATGCTGTAGAAGGATTCTTTTACTAAAAGGAAGAACAAAGAGGTTCTGGAATAGATTTCCTTTCAGGAGTTCTTTTGATTCTGTGCAAAGTTGGTTGGAGAGCTTTGTTATGTTGTATAATATGGGTGTTATTTTGACGGTCCCACATCAAGCAACAAAAGAAAAACTTTAAATAGCTATTTTACATTAAATGTAAAATGATGAATGTGTCATCTTTACCATCCTCAATGATAGTTGAAACTCCACAATCATCTATACATTACAAGATGAATGGAGATTGCTCACAACTTGTAAAAACGCATTACTCTCTTATCTCTTATTACAACGAATTTATATCTTTGAGAGAATTGTTATATCCCATAACGATCAACAATTATTATAAAAAAATTGGTGAGATGAGTGAGAGTGTAAAAGTAAATAGTGCAACCACTACAAAATTTGCTAACGAGAGATTTTCTATATATTCTATTAATAAAATATTTCCAAAAAAAATTTTTAGAGTAGTTAAATTGATAAATAAGAATGAGGTGGTTTTAAAATGAACATAGGCCATATTTTACTAATTTTAGCATTTTTCTCTTCAATTTACTCAGCTTTTCTTTTTTTTATAGGTTCTAATAAAAGAAATGTCCAATTACTTAAAAAAGCTGAAAAATACAGCAAATATACTATCTACCTTATAAATTTGTCCTCTCTCTTACTTCTCTATTATTTCCTCACCGACAACTTTTTAATTAGGTATGTTGCATCTTATTCAAGCAGAAATTTAGATCTATTCTATAAAATCTCAGCCTTCTGGGCAGGGTCTGATGGGTCACTTTTGCTGTGGGCATGGATATTATCTCTATATATCCTCGCTATTTTAAGAATTGAGAAAAAAGACGTTTTAACAGCTTTTTCTCTCTCAATTTCCCTTTCTGTATTGTCATTCTTTCTTTTTCTACTCTCTACAATATCCAACCCATTTAGCGAGTTAAGATCTATGCCAACAGATGGAATTGGCTTAAACCCACTACTTCAAACCCCAGAAATGGCAGTACATCCACCAACTTTATTCACAGGCTACGCCGGTGCAGTTATCGTTTTCTCCTTCGCCTTTGCTGGGGTTTATTTCGCTAATGACAAATGGGTGTTTAGAGCTAGAAAATGGATTGTTTTCACTTGGTTTTGGTTAACTCAAGGAATCTTCTGGGGAGCTATTTGGGCTTATAAAGTCTTGGGATGGGGTGGTTTTTGGGCTTGGGATCCAGTTGAGAATGCCAGCTTACTTCCTTGGCTTACGATCTCTGCTTTAATGCATAGTATAATGATTCAAGAGGCGAGAAGAGGTATGAAGTTGTGGAATATCTTATTAGCTTTTACAACTTTTGAATTCGTTTTGCTCGGAACTTATATAACGCGGAGTGGAGTTATAAGTAGTGTTCACGCATTTGGTCAAAGTAAGCTTACACTCCCATTCTCTTTATTCATGCTGATATGGCTTCTCATTACGTTATATGTAATTGTTAAAAGAAAGAGTTTTATAAGAAGTGAAAACGTAGTTGAATCTGTTTTATCAAAAGAAGCTACATTCCTCTTCAACAACTTGATCTTAGTTGTCATGGCACTCACAATATTTTGGGGAACGATATTCCCACTTATAAGTGAGGGGTTAGCTGGTTACAAAGTCACTATAGGTCCTCCATTCTATAATCAAGTTATAACTCCTCTATCTATAGCTCTATTAATTTTACTTGGGATTTGCGTCGCTATTCCATGGAGAACGGCTAATTTAAAAGACCTAAAAAGATTTCTAACACCCCTAATAGCGGCTATAATCGTAGCCGTTATGTCAATTATACTATCTCAAAGCCTAATACTGTCCTCTTCTCTCTCCCTTTTCACATTCGCATTTATCTCTCATCTTTATCAATACATAAAAGATCTCAAATCATTTAGTGAAGATGAGAGAAATTATATAAAAGTCATAATCCGTAAAAGGAGAAGATACGGAGGATATACCGCTCACTTAGGTATACTTTTACTTTTAATCGGTATTACTGGTTGGGCTTTTGATGAGAAATATGAATTGAGCTTAGAGTTGGATAAGCCTGTAACGATTGAAGACTATACTTTAATTTACAAAGGGCTTGAAAGTAGAGATAGTCCATTAAAAACCTCTTGGTATGCGGTTATTGAAGTTTGGAAAGGTAAGAAGTTGATAGAAGTTGCGAAACCATCGATAGATAGATATAATTCTGGAGAAGAAATTAGACGGCCAAGTATAATATCTGAGGCTTTAAATGATGTATACATAACATACAACGGAGGCTATAATGTAGCATTTGTCGATGTAAAGATCAATCCATTTGTGAATTTCATCTACCTAAGTTTCATAATCATCAGTATTGGGGGAATTTTAGCATTAATTCCGAGAAGTTTTGCTTTGAAGATAATATCAGAGGTGAGTGTATGAAGATAAGACATTTAAGTCTCATTCTCTCTCAATTTCTCTATTCATTCATCCTCTTCACAATACTTACTATTCCTGCGATAGCAGTTGGTATTGAAGATGTTGAAAAAGATGTTATGTGTGTATGTGGATGTGGAAAAGTTTTGGAGAATTGTGATTGTGGTGTTGCTGAAAACATGCGCTCCGAGATCTATCAAATGATTGAGAGAGGTATGAGTAAGAATGAGATCATAAAAGAGCTTCAAGCGACTTATGGTAAGGAAGTTTTAGTAAATCCACCAAAAGAGGGTGTTTTCTTAGGATTATGGTATTATCCCGTTTTTATTATTTTTATCGGATTAATAATACTCTCAATACTGTTAAAAAGAAAGAGTGAGAAGTTCTACGCAGATCCTGATGAAACTATAAATGACGATTATGAATTGGAGCAATACTAAACGAGAATCCTCTTCTCCCTTCCGATTTGTTCTTGTCTTCTCATCCATTCCCTTTTCCATTGAATATAACATTTTTGACTGCAAAAACTTCTAGGCTTATTATTACAACAAGTTTTTACTATCACTGCCTCTTTTATCAATTTTCCACAAACAAAGCATCTTTCCCCTCTTCCCTGAATTTCCATAGGCATAAACTTAGGTTTATCCATAGTTATATTAAATTATCTTGCCCAGTTGTTTCTTCATAATGATATATATTTTATAATATAATGTACTTAAATTAAAAGATAAAATTTATTAATATAATATAATATAGAATAAAATATAAAGTTAATAGTCCACTTAACTATTTAAATCCTTTTTTATGAAAATATTCTGCAACTATTTCTCCAAAATTTTCCATTATCCTATCCAAAATTCTTTCCACAAATTTCCTATTAATATCCTCCCTAGTCAATTTTAAATAGTAAACGTATCTCAACCTACCTTCAATTTTTTCTTTCTTCTTATCCACATATCCAGCAGAAACCAATCTATCAATAGTCGCCGCTACACTTGGAAGTTTTATTCCTGTTGATTTCGAAATTTCAGAAACCGTAGCTTTCCCCTTATTTTCAAGAAATTCTATTATCTTCTCCTCCAATGGAGAGAGAGCTCTCACATTTTCAACTTCAATTCTTTCTTTTCTCATTATACAATGATTGAAAAAGATGAATAAAAATTTTTGGATGACAATTAAGCTATATCTCTAGAAGTGTCTATTTGTACGCCTTCACTTATATAAAATCTGAAAGTATCAGCTATCGGCTGCATATTTCTAATTTTTGGAATTGCAAGCCTGTTAATAACTCTATCTCCACTTCTCTCAATATCTATATCAAAAACAACATCACACAAGTCTATAACAAGACTTTCAATATCCTTGAGATGGATGTTTTTTATCATATAACAATAGGCCAACCCCTTGAGGTTTTTTGTAGTAACATAGATCTTGTTTAAAAGCCATTCTTTCAATCCTAATGGAACTCTGAGTCTTAAAAAAAAAGAAAGATTGTCGAATATTAAAATAGCATTTCTTTCATTTATCTGAGATATCTTCTCATCAACGAAATCAAATATCTCTTTATTTCTATAAGTATGATCAACTATAAAAGCTCCAGTATCACTTATATAATACATCGAGAACACGTCAACAAACTCTATATTATCCACATCAAATCCTAAATTTTCTATATTCTCTTTAACATATTGAGACGGCCTAACAGTTGTAAAATAATAAGTCTTGTAAACAGTTGCGAATTGATGTAAAAAGACTTCAGGCATGCTAATAGGATTAGCATAAACACAAACCATACTACCTGCTGGTAACCCTCCACCCAACCTTTTATCAAGAATTTGAATGCCAGTAGGGATTTTTGATAATGTAATAGTTCTCCTCATTACAATTATAACTTATTTTATTAAGGTTTAAATAGTTTGCTTCTCTTTTCCACATCTTCCACAATTTTATATAAAGTTTCAACCTCAGATGTAATTTTCCCAACGATCTTTGAAATCTTTCTCTTATAACTTATATCAGCTCTGAAGCTTAAAAGAGACAAGAGGTTTTTCTCAATTTTCATTCCTTTTTCGTCCCAATCAGTCATAATTATCACTTCTTCATCTGAAAGTATATCTAAGATATCGGATTTTGAAAGAGAGGCTACTTTCACTATTCTACCAGTAACTCCAAGTTTTCTCAAAGCTCTTTCATCTTTTATACCCTCAACAACTATGATTGCTCCTCCTTCACTTTTTATTCTTAAATCTTCAATAATCTTTGTCAATTCTACAAAATTTTCTCTTTCAATCGTAATCATATGATCCCTCTCAATTTTTCGAGAACTTTCTCCTTATTTATTTTTTCTATTAAGATAGTCTTAATTGTAGCTTTCTCCCCTTTAATTATTTTCACTTTTCCACCAAACTCTTTTTCAATAAATTTAATTAATTCTCTATTCGCTTTTCCTTTAGTTGGTGGAGATGTTAGTTTTAATATAAACATATCTTTCCAACTGTTATACTCAATTTCTCGTTTCTTCGCTCCTGGAATAACGTGGAAAATTATAATCACCCCATTTTCTACTTCTTTGACACACTTCATGCTTCTCCTTAAATTGAAGTTTATATTATTTTTTATTTTTTATTATTTTTATTAAACAATATCTATATCTATAACTATTTGCAGTTATTTTTATTGCTAAATCGATATTCATACACAAATATTTCTATGGAAAATATTATTAATATATTGCTAACACCCACCCCTTTATTTCCTGTGGAGATTGATCGGATAATTATCGATGATGATTAAGATGTCAAAAATTATGTATCTACTGTATTTTATTTATATAGTAAATATAAACAAATATATTATCATTATACTTACATTAAAATTTTTGTTAGATATTATTAACATAAAATACATTGGTAGAAGATCAGTAAAAAACAACAATAACAATGAAAAAGATTATTAAGATTTTAGTACACTCCTCAAAACATGAGTAAAATCATGGAAATGCTTATTAGAAGAGGTTTTCTCTGGCAATCTTTTGAGATATATGGTGGAATAGCTGGCTTCATAGATTATGGCCCTCTCGGTAATGGTTTAAGAAGGAATTTAGAAAACTTGTGGAGAGATTTCTTTGTTATAAATGAAAGATGTGTTGAAATCGACTCTCCAACAGTTGGGATTGAAGAAGTTTTCATAGCCTCTGGACATGTTGAAGGTTTTAGTGATATCGCAATTGAATGTAAAGAGTGTAAAAAAGTTTTTCGAGCTGATCATTATATAAAAGAAAAACTTGGAATAGATGTAGATCCAAGTATTGGAATTGTAGAGGAGGTTATAGAAGAGTTTAACCTTAGATGTGAGTGTGAGGGTGAATTTGACAAACCATTCCATTTCAATTTAATGTTTGAGACAAAAATCGGTCCTGGTAAGGGGAAAAACGGATATCTCCGCCCTGAAACTGCTCAAGGTATATTTATATCCTTTAAAAGATTATCAAATTACTTTAGAGATAAACTTCCATTCGGCGTTGCACAAATTGGGAGAGCTTATAGAAATGAGATAAGTCCGAGACAGGGAGTAATAAGGCTTAGAGAGTTTAATCAAGCTGAACTCGAGTATTTTGTTCACCCTAAAGATAAAACACACCCAGAATTTGAAAGATATGCAGATGAAAAAGTTAAACTTGTCGATAAATTTGATAGAGAATATCTCATAACATTGAGAGAGGCAGTTAATAGAGGAATTATTGCTCATGAACTCTTAGCATATTTTATAGGAAAGACGAGAGATTTTTTGATTAAAGCTGGGATAAAAGATGAAAAACTGAGATTTAGACAACACAAAGATGATGAACGTGCTCATTATGCTGTTGATTGCTGGGATGCTGAAACCCTCACAAGTTTTGGTTGGATTGAGATAGTTGGAATTGCAGATAGAGGAGATTATGATCTGAGTAGACACATACAATATAGTGGAGAAGATCTAACGGTGTTCATTCCATACAAAGAACCTGTTAAAGTAAGAAGAAAAAGAATTTTTCCAAATATCTCTAAAATCGGTCCTGTATTTAGAGAAAAGGCAAAAATGATTGTTGAAAAACTATCAAAACTTGAGAATGTTGATGATATCATTGTTGATGAAAATGGAAAAAATAAGATTGAGATTGAAGTAGATGGAGAGAAAATAGTAATCGATAGTGAGTTCTATGAGATAAAAGAGGTTGAAGAGGAAATTCATGGGGAAAGAGTTATTCCTCATGTTGTTGAACCTTCTTTTGGACTTGATAGAATTACATATACAATTCTTGAACACGCTTTTGACAGAGATGTTGTGGATGGAGAGGAGAGGAGAGTTCTTAGGCTAAAGAGGTGGATAGCTCCAGTTAAAGTTGCAGTTCTTCCTCTTCTTTCAAAAGACGAATTTGAAAGGAAAGCTTTAGAAGTTGTAAGAATCTTAAAAGAATCTGGGATTTTTACTGAATATGATAATACGGGTAGTATTGGCAGGAGATATAGAAGGTATGATGAGATTGGCACTCCTTTTTGCATAACCATCGACCACCAAACTCTCGAGGATGATACAGTAACTATAAGAGATAGAGATACAACAAAGCAAATAAGAGTTAAAATTTCTGAATTGGTTGATGTACTTAAAAAATTATTATCGACAGAAGAGAGTATTGAAAAATTTGGTATTTTATATAGCTAACGAAAAATAAATAATATAAAATTAATTTATTTTTCTGATTTTTTCAAGTATGTTTAAAGCTTTATTAATTGTCTCCAAGAGTTCATTTATTTCAGCAATACTCTCAGAATTATGAGCTTTTATTGTAAGTTTTTCTATAAGAATTAAAATATTTTTTTCAATGGATGTTGGTGTTAATTTGTCAGGTTTAACCTCAACCACTTCAACATCTTTAGTTTTCTTCTCTTCAACCTCTTTCTCCTCTAATAATTCATCATATTCCACATTGCAACTGGGACATATGATCTTCTCTTCATATTTAAATAATGGCAAATTACATTCTGGACAATGGTATGATAACATCTTCCCTCCCTTATATAGTAATTCAACAGCTTCCGAAATTTTTTTATCCTCCATGCTTTTAGATGAAAGCTAAACTTAATAATCCTTTTCGGAGGTGGTGTTATGAACGAAGCTCTACAAAACGCTCTTGAAATTCTCGATAGAATTATTCATGACGATACAGTACCGAGAAATATAAGGAGAGTTGCAAGTGAAATAAAGGAGAGCTTAACCTCTGAGAAGGAAAGTATTGCTGTTAAAGCAGCTTCGGCGATCTCAACTTTAGAAGAACTCTCTGCTGATCCGAATTTGCCTATGCATGTGAGAACGATGATATGGAATTTATCCAGTCAACTTGAGAGATTAGCTGTTGAATGATCTAATAGAAATTGGTAGTTGAATAAATGATTATTAGATGATTATTAAATTGTTATTAAAATTAATTTAAATTTAAAAATAAATAAAAAATAAAAATTGATACATGATGTATGTGTGATGTAAAATTAATAATAAAATAAATTGTTCTACTATATACATATTTGTAATATATTTAATCACACCCCTTTAGTTTATTTATTCAACTGATTAAACTTTCTAAGAAATAATTTCCACAGGAAATAAAGGGGTGGGTGTTTCAACATCAATTAACTATTCAGGCATACCTATAGGGCCACCTTTTATATATTTCTCTGGATCTTTTTCAAAAAGAAATTTACATCCTGGAGCACAAAAATAGTACGTCTTGCCTTTGTATTCACTCTTCCATTTTGAACTTTTGTCAACCTTCATCCCGCAAACTGGATCCTTCAACACATCTGGCATATATGTTTTCTATAAACATAATTTTAAAAATTTATCTGAGTTTAACTTTTTGTTTATTTTATCATCATCTTTATCTTTAACTTTTAAGTATGGAAATTTATAATAACTTAATTTACAATAATTTGTATTTATATTAATTATAAATACATATGGAGATGTTTGAACTCACTCTTATGTGACAGGAGTCATAAGATTTGGGGGTATAATAAAAATAACAATAAAATACAAAAATACAGAGATTTAAGAGAGAATTTTGTGAAACGGTTTCGAAATATGACTTCTAAAGAACGCATAAACCCAACTTATTAGATATCTGAATAGCTTTGTTAAAAACACAATAAAGGGGATGTATTGTCTATAGTCGAGAATTCACCAGTCGAAAGAACATAACTCTAGCTCTTAGGAATTTAATAAATTTCTGCAAGCATAGAAATATCATATCTAGAGATTTTGCAGAAGCATTAAAAGAGAGCTAAAATGTGTTAAAAGTCAGATGGATAGATTACATGCCCTCAGATTTTGAAAGTATCATTGATGGTTTTATTGATTTTGATTATGAAATTGGAAAAATTAAAGAAAGAGGTGATTAAAAAATGAAGTTAGTTGGAAAATCAATTATAGGAAAGAAGAAAGCAAAAAAAGGATTTAAATATCCAATTGTTAGATCTCCTTTAGAGTTCAGAGAGATTATAGGAAAAGAAGCTAAGATATATCAGCTTGATGATAAGAACTTCCTAATCTCTTTAGACCAACAGTTGGACAACCTTTTCGAGTTTGTTAAAGTAAATAAAAATATAGCTACCGTTTTTACGGCATTGGGAATTGATATTAACTCTATTCTAGAAGAGAAACTTAGAGAAATTCTGATACCATGCGGGGGGCGGGATTTGAACCCGCGGACCCCTTCGGGACAGGGTCTTAAGCCCTGCGCCTTTTCCTGGCTCGGCAACCCCCGCTACATTAGTAACATTAGTTATTGAGTTCTTGGATTTAAAGCGTTTGTGGATATTAATATTAGTGGTGTATAATAGATGGTTTTATAAAAATGTATCAGCTATGAACGATAGATGAGGAAATGTGAGAAGATAGAAAAATCAGAGGATGAGTTGTTTAAGCTTATAGATGAGCAATATAAAAGTTACAGAAAAAGTTTAGGAAAAGAATACGAAAGAAGGTATCTTGATTTAAAAATTAAAAGAGCTTTGAAGAAGTTAAAAGAAAAGAAGTTAAAAGAAATTAAAGAATGATATGGCTAATTTAATTTGTTATTTTTAATTTTATTATTATTTTAGTTAAGATTATCAAACTTTGCCACGATTCAAAAACCAGTAAAGGCAATCTTTATATTACTTAAAACTAAGAAGTAGCTGATGCGCATTGTGTTTACTTTACTTTCAATACTCGCACTCATCAGTATCTCCTCAGCAGCTGAAATTTCGTATGCTGAAGTCTATTACAATTTAAATTCAACTAAAGTCATCTTTCACTTTAATCTCTCTCCTTTTGAGATGATTATTGTAGTTCTCTTTGGTGCTGAGAATTTAAAACATATGGTTGAAGACATGCTAAATTCATCAAATTTTACAATAATTTCAGTTACTTTTGATAGAGCTGTTGTTGAATTTCAAAACAAGTTTTTAGATGGTTACGCTGTTTTTGAGAGAGTTTATTTAAATTCCACAATCAATCTCAAACTACACAGCCAGTATGGTGATTTTTGGCTTATCAACACCTCTTACATTCCTGAGAATATAATCCCATATAAAATTTAAAGTTTATTTAAATAAAATTTTTAAATTTTTTTAAGTAAGTAGTAGTATTCTTTCTCACCTTTCTTGCTTTTCAAAACTTTTACATTCTTAGGAAATGAGAACTCCCTCCCTTTAGAGATGAAAAGTATTTTTCCATCGCTTTTTAACATCGGAAGAAACTTTTCTAAAGCTCTGAATGAGATTTCAGGCTCTAAAGTTAGATCACATAATATTACATCCAACTCTGGCAACTCTACATTAAAATTAAAAACGTTCTCTATGTAAATCTTAACATTCGCATTCTCTCTTTCAATCTCTCTCAGTTTGTCCTCAAAATCTTTACTGATCTCTATTCCAATAACTTTACAATTTTTCTCTAAAGCGTAGATTATGAATCCTCCAGCACTACTTCCCAGATCTAGTATTTGCAATCCCGTTTTTATAAAATTCCATTCTTCGTCAAGTTCTTTAATTTTGTAGTATCCTTTAGGTTTTATATTTTCAATGATTTCAATCCTTTCATCTCCCTTCACTTCATACGACGGTTTTTTAATTATATTTCCATTAACTTTTACGAATCCTCTTTTAATCGCTTCTTTTGCTTTCACTCTACTCTCAAAAAATCCTTTTTTGAAAAGAAACAGATCTAATCTCATTTCTTATCCTTCATTTCTTATTCCCAGAAAAATCTAGGTTTCTCACTTACTATCTTTACCTTTTCCTCACTCTTCATAGTCTTCTCTATCCAACTCAACCATTCTATAGGAGCGTTCTTACTCATCCCTCCATGGGTTGTCAATCTTTCTCTAACTCTAATTAAAACGGGTGCATTTATAGCTACTCCTGAAACCAGAGCTTGTCCTTTTGTCAATCCAGGGAGTTCATCAATTAGATCTTTTCCTATGCTCTCAACACTTCTCTTTATATTTTCTTGGTCAGAGGG
>WAJX01000215.1 GCA_015523665.1 Ferroglobus sp. | reverse complement strand
GCTATGTTAACATAAAGCTCAATAACATCAAGTTAAACATCATCCTACAAGAAATCATATTTATCTCAGCTTATTTGGTTTTAATAGGTTATTTGATGTTTAAACCAGAAATATATTTTGCGTATTCAGAAGATTTCATGGACTTTGCCTTTTTAAATTCGATTCTAAAAACTAATTATCTCCCTCCACGAGATCCATGGTTTGCTGGAGCGAATTTGTCCTACTACTATTTTGGACATTTAATATCTGCAATCCTAATCAAAATCTCTGGTGTTAAAGCTGAGATAGGGTATAATTTGGCTGTTGCAACTTTTTTCTCAATGTCCGTGCAATCAGCTTTTGGAATCGGTTACAATTTAACTAAGAATAAAAAAAAGTTACATGGATTATTAACAGTTATACTAATTTTTACAGGCTTTACATCTGGATTTTTACAACTTCTAGCTTACCTTATTAGAATGAACATCCTTGATTATAAACCTTTTAATGGTGGATTTATTGATTGGTTGTTATCTTTCGATTTCTCTTCGGCAACTAGAACTATACCTAACACCATCAACTTCTACCCACTTTTCACATTCCTTCAGGGGGATATGCATGCTCATTTAATGTCAATCCCTTTTCAACTTGCGTTTATTGGAATTTGTCTTGCCATATACAAAAGATTGGATGTAACTTCTCTTATTTCATCACTAATTTTCGTCTTATTTTTCATCGGATTAAACGCATGGGATTTCCCAGCTTATTTCATTCTATTATTTTTGTTAGCGTATCTTAAAACTAAAAATAGAATATTTCTAATTCCTATTGCAGTAATAGCCGTTATATTCCTTTATGCAATTCTTAATAATTATATTGGATTTGTTAATAATAGAACAGACATCGTGAGCTTTTTTCAACTTTTTGCGACGTTTACTTTTATAACATTCGCATACATATATTATGCAAATTCATCTAAAGTTAGACTTGGGATTATTATTTTGTTATTGATCATTGCACTTGTAGGATTTTTATTGAATTTCCATCTAGCATTTTTATTAGCTCTACCAATATCTCTCTTACAAAGAGCAAAGAAAGAGGATGAATTTCCAATAATTTTGGTAATATTGGCTATGACATTATTAATTTTCTGTGAGTTGTTTTATATAAACGATCCATTTGGAAAGCCGTACGAGAGGATGAATACTGTAATGAAAATTCATTTGGAGGTTTGGATTCTTTGGGGTGTAGCTTCAGCATTTTTCTTAATCAGATTAAAGAAAATTGCAAAAATAATCTCCATTATTTTGATCATATCTTCATTGATTCATCCATTAGCATCAGCAATTTCCATGCCAAATAAAGACTATATGGGTAAAACAAGAGAGCTAACACTAAACGGGATTAAATGGCTTGAAGAAGAGAGGATATATGAGTATAAAGCTATAGAATGGCTTAAAAATAAAAGCGGAGTTGTTCTTGAAGCTCCAGGAGTGGATTATAGTTATACTTCAAGAGTATCAGCATTTACAGGATTACCTACAATTATAGGTTGGCCTGCTCATGAAGTTATGTGGAGTAGGAAATGGGATGAAGTTAATGAAAGAATTAGAGATGTGGATTTGATGTATACGAAACCCTCTAAAAAGTTGATGGAGAGATATGGTGTTAAGTATATATTTATTGGAGAGGTTGAAAGAGAGAGGTATGGAGAAATTAAACTTAGTAAATTCAGGGATTATGGATGGCTAAAGAAAGTGTATGATAATGGAAGAGTTATCATATATGAAGTTGAAGTTAATAAAAATTTAAATTAAATTGAAATTGTTAATTAATTATTATTAATATTAATATATATTTATATTTTTTATGTCTAATTTCCTTGAAAATTTGATTGGAATTTGATGAAGAGGTTAAAAATAGTTAAAAATAAAGGTTTTAAAAGTTAAATAAGATCTAAAGGAAGTTATATAAATTGATTTCATCGGGGTTGTATACTCAAACATTAAAAGGAGTTGAGAGAGTTGAACAATATTCATATAATCGGCACAGCACATGTTTCAAGGAGGAGTGTTGAAGAAGTAAAGAGAGCAATTGATGAGTTAAAACCAGATGCTGTAGCTGTAGAACTTGATGTAAGAAGATTTTTAGCTTTAACTTCAGAAAAAAGAGAAATAAACATAGTTGAAGCGATAAAAAGAGGTGAAGTCACTCTAATCTTATTCCAGATACTGCTTGCATACTTTCAAAGAAAGCTCGGTGAAAAGACAGGAGTTAAACCTGGAGAGGAGATGTTAGTGGCAATTGAGAAAGCTAGAGAAATTAATGCGGATGTATTGCTAATCGATAGGGATATAGGAATTACAATGAAAAGGTTTTGGCAGTCTTTGAACTTCTTTGAAAAAATAAAGCTTGTATTGAGTCTTTTTAAAGGAATGTTTGAAAGTGTTGAGATAGACGAGATGGTTGAAAGAGATGTAACTGAGATGTTGGTGAGAGAATTTAGGAAGATATCTCCTAAAGCTTCTAAGGTTTTAATAGATGAGAGAGATGCTTACATGGCTAAAAACTTGTTAAACGCCTCAAAAAAGTATGAAAGGATAGTCGCTATCGTTGGAGCTGGACATAAATCTGGGATAGAGAAGTATCTCTCCAATCCGGAAACGATCCCAGATATAAGAGAATTTGAAAGAATAAAAAAAGGTGTGAACTTTATTAAAATATTTGGGTTTCTGTTCTCTTTTCTTATCTTATCTCTTTTTGTGTTTATATGGTTTTATCTCGGCTCAAAAGCTTTATTAGATGCTTTTCTCATGTGGTTCTTAATTAATGGAATTTTCTCTGCTTTTTTTGCATTGATTGCGAGAGCTCATCCATTTTCAGCATT
>WAJX01000214.1 GCA_015523665.1 Ferroglobus sp. | reverse complement strand
TTAATTATATCAACACCATCCCTCTTTCCAACTATTACCGCGTCAACAATCTCAGATAGAAATATTCCGTTTTCGATTACTCCCGGTATCTTTAGATCATTAATAACTCTTCTCAAATCATCCAAATTGCAATAAACATCAGCGATAAAGTTTCCATTATCTGATATTATTGGCCTCAGCTTTCCACTTCCAATTCTAAGATTACATTTATATCCTTTCTTTTCAAGTTTCTTTGAGACATAGCCAAAAGCGAATGGGAGCACTTCTATCGGAACTGGCATGCTTAAACTCTCGACTAACTTGTTTTCATCAACAATAACGACAAATTTTTTTGATGCATAGGCAACTACTTTTTCTCTTGTTAGTGCGCCACCACCTCCTTTTATCAAATTCATCTTTCTATCAACTTGATCAGCTCCATCTATGCATATATCTGGCTCTGGATGCTGAAACAAGTCGCTAATTTTAATTCCGTTTTCAACAGCGAGGATATGCGTATCAAAAGATGTTGGTATCCCAAAAACTTCAATCTCTTCACTCTTTATTCTCTTTCCTAACTCTTCAATGAATATCTTTACAGTACTACCACTTCCTAATCCAACTACATCTCCATCTCTAATCATCTCAACAGCCTTTTTAGCGGATTTATCCTTCAACATACCACCTCTTTAACTCATCAAATTCGACTCTTGCTGTAGAATCTAAAGAGATTGGAGTTATTGAAACCTTTCCATTCCTCAATGCATGAATATCAGTTCCTATCTCAGCATCTTCTATCTCTTTTCCATCAATCCAATAGTATCTTCTCCCTCTAGGATCAAATCTTGCATCTATTCTTGTTTTATACATCCTCCTGGCAAGTCGTGTGAATTCAATTTCGTTATTCCAATTTTTAGGAACGTTTATGTTAAATAGATCCACACCCTTTGGCATTCCATTTTTTAGAATTTTCCTGGAGATTTCTTGTAAGATCTCTTCAGCAACGCTAAAATCATAGGGTTTAAAAACGAAATCGAATTTATCTTGATTATGCATTTCAAGACTTATAGCTATAGCTGGCGCTCCTTGTGTTGCAGCCTCTAAAGCAGCACCTACAGTTCCAGAAGTTGTTATGGCTTCAGTGGATAAATTCTCTCCTAAGTTAATTCCAGATACAACAAGATCTGGTAAATCACCTATTATCTCATAAATCCCAATTATAACAGCATCAGTTGGAGTTCCATCAACAGCATAGGCTTTAATTCCATTCAAACTCACTTCTCCAACTCTTATAGGCTCCATTATTGATATGCTCCTACCAACACCACTCCTCTGCATTGTAGGAGCTACGATGAACACTTTTCCCAACTTCTTCAAAGCTCGATAACTGGCCATTAAACCAGCTGAGTATAAACCGTCATCGTTTGTGACCAAGATCTTCTTCATCAATTCTTCAACAAGTTAGAGGATGAAAAAGTTTATGCAGAGCAAAACTAACAATTATAGATGAAAGTGGAATCTTATCTTTATGATAAGCTTAATGGAGATGTAAGATGTAAAACTTGCATGCATTACTGTAAACTCTCTTATGAAAAATGGGGAATATGCAATGTGAGGAAAAATGAAAATGGAAAACTTTATGTTTATAACTATGGTTTAGCCTCTTCTATCGCTGTGGATCCTATTGAAAAGAAACCATTCCATAATTTCATGCCTAAATCAAAAGTCTTATCTTTTGGTTCAGTTGCTTGTAATTTTAGGTGTTCCCACTGTCAAAATTATCAGATAAGCTTTGCGGATTTGACATTCCCGTATTTGAGAGAATTGAAACCAAAAGACGTTTTAAATCTTTTACTTGAAAAAAAGGCAGATGGAATATCTTGGACTTATAACGAGCCAGGAATTTGGCATGAATTTGCTTATGATTCCAGTAAGATAGTAAAAGAAAAAGGATATTATGTTACATACGTCACAAACGGTTATTTGAGCTTTGAAGCTGTTGATATGCTAATAGGAATTTTAGATGCTGCTAATGTAGATGTAAAAGCATTCAATGAAAGGTTTTATTTTAAAGTATGTAAAGCAAAGCTGGAGAACGTTCTAAAAGTCGTAGAATATATGCACAAAAAAGGTATTTTTTTAGAGATAACGTATTTAGTAATTCCAGATCTTAATGATGACGAAGAAGAAATTAAAGCTTTTGTAGAATGGGTTGCAGAAATTGACAAGAGAATTCCAGTTCATTTCTCAAGATTTCATCCAGATTTTAAAATGCTTGACAAAAGTCCAACACCGGTAGAAACTCTTGAAAGAGCAGTTGAAATTGGAAGAGAGAGATTAGAATATGTTTATATCGGTAATGTTTGGGGACATAGATATGAAAGCACATTCTGTCCTAATTGTGAGCATAAGATCATTGAAAGACATGGGTTTCATGTACTTAAAATCGACCTCGATGGAGATAGATGTCCAAATTGTGGGTATAGACAGAATATAAAGATGTCGTGAGATATGGGATTAAGTATAAAAAACCATTAAATACTCTCCCTTCACTTTTATTTTAGGTGATATCAATGGAGGACGTGTTAAAGAAAGTCACAGATTATAAATGGGAATTACCAAAAAGTTACAAGCAAGGGATGAGAGTACCAGCTTACTTTTATATAAACAGAAAACTCATGCAGATACTTGAGAGAGATGCTGTAGAGCAAGCTTCAAATGTGGCTATGATGCCCGGTATACAAACCGCTTCACTCGTTATGCCAGACGTTCACGTAGGTTATGGATTTCCAATAGGAGGTGTAGCCGCTTTTGATGTTGAAGAGGGAGTTATTAGCCCTGGAGGAGTTGGATTTGATATAAATTGTGGGGTAAGATTAGTTAAGACAAGCTTGAATGTTAATGAGGTTAAACCTCTTATAAGAAAGCTTATAGATGAGCTATTCGTTGCCATCCCCTCAGGAGTTGGGAGTAAAGGTAGGCTAAGGGTAAGTGATGCAGATCTGGATGAAATCTTTGTTAAAGGAGCAAAATGGGCTGTTGAGAATGGGTATGGGAATGAGAGAGATTTAAAGCATTGTGAAGAGAAGGGAGCTATGGAAGGTGCTAAACCAGAAGTAGTCAGTAGGAAAGCTAGAGATAGAGGAAGACCACAACTCGGGACACTCGGTAGTGGGAATCACTTTTTAGAAGTTCAGTATGTTGACAAGGTCTTTGATGAAAAAGTTGCTAAGACTTTTGGACTCGAAGAGGGAATGGTAGCTGTAATGATCCACTGTGGGAGTAGGGGTTTAGGACATCAAGTTTGCACAGATTTCCTTCAGGTTTTGGACAGAGCAGTAAAGAAATACAACATTAAGTTGCCTGATAGACAACTCGCATGCGCTCCAATAAACAGTAAGGAGGGCGAAGATTACTTTGCTGGAATGACTGCAAGCGCTAATTATGCATGGTGTAATAGGCAAATAATAACTCACTGGGTTAGAGAGAGCTTTTCAAAAGTGTTTAAGATGAGTGAAGAGGATTTGGAGATGGATTTAGTTTATGATGTAGCTCATAATATCGCAAAGTTTGAAGAGCATAAAGTTGATGGGAAGAGGAAAGTTGTAGTTCATAGAAAAGGAGCAACTAGAGCATTTGGAAAAGGTAGTAAAGATTTACCATCAGATTATGAAGATGTTGGACAACCAGTACTTATACCTGGAAGTATGGGTACTCCAAGCTATGTTTTAGTGGGAACAGAAAAAGCCATGGAGGAGACTTTTGGATCAACTTGTCATGGAAGTGGAAGAGTTATGAGTAGAGCATCAGCAAAGAAGAAGTTAAGAGGAAACGTTGTGAGGCAAAATCTTGAGAGGAAGGGAATATACGTTAGAGCGACACAAGGAGCTTTACTCGCTGAAGAAGCTCCTGAGGCATATAAAAAGAGTGATGATGTAGTTGAAGTGGTTGATAGAGCTGGAATATCAAAGCTTGTGGCAAGATTATTACCCTTAGGAGTTGCAAAGGGATAAATGAGATGACTAGAGGTTTGATAGATGAAGATTATGAGATGATAGAAGAGGTAAGAGAATAATGAGAGAAGTGGTAGAGGAAATAGAGATAAGCGAGGAACTAAAGGTTTCAGAACTAATAGAAAAGTTTTCGAAGACAGCATTTAATGCCAGAAGACTTGGAGAGTCGGCAAAGATATTCGCAGAGATGTTAGAATCGAATTCCTTTATTTTTTTGACAATAGCTGGGGCGATGGTTCCTGCTGGAATGAGAGAGATTATCAGAGATATGATCGACAGAGGTTTTGTAAATGCTTTAATCATTACAGGAGCAAATGTTACACATGAAATAGCTGAAGCGTTAGGCTTTAAACATGAGAAGGGAGAAGCTAATGTTGATGATGTTGAATTGAGCAGGAGGAATATAAATAGAGTATATGATATTTTTATACCAGGAGAAGCATTTGAAGGTGTTGAAAAATTCACATCTAAAGTATTCCAAGAATTAAACGGCGAATATTCGAGTTATGAGCTTTTATGGGAAATAGGAAAACGTTTAGATGAAAAATCTTTTTTAAAATCAGCTTACAAAAAAAAGGTTCCCATATTCTGTCCAACACTACATGATTCAATACTAGGACTACACATCTACATCTATGGAGAGAGAATAAGATTCAATCCTATAAAAGATATATCGAAAATTGTTGATCTATGTTTTCAAGATTTTCCAATGGGAATAGTCATTATTGGAGGAGGCGTGCCAAAAAACTTTGCTTTTCAAGCTATGCTCTTAAGTAAAGGATTTGACTATGCTATCCAGATAACAACCGATTCTCCTCAATGGGGAGGTTTGAGTGGGGCATCACTTGAAGAAGCTAAGAGTTGGTGTAAGCTAAAAGAGAATGCAAAAACTGTTACTATTTACTGTGACGCAACAATAGCTCTTCCACTTTTACACGCATACGTTGTTGACAAAATTAGAATCAGAAATATTATAAACTTTGAAAAAATATTCTCCTGAAAATGGTAGAGAAAATGATAGAGAAGTGGGAAGAGTACAAGATAATTAATGAAGCTCTTAAAAATCTTGTAGATAAGGCTAATATTCTTATAAAGATTAAAAAAGCTTTGAAGCATCTTATAAAAGCTGGAGGAAAAAGAACAAGACCCATAATAGTTCTCTTAGCTGGAAAGCTTGCGGAGGGTAGTTATGAGGAGATAATGGATATGGCTCTTGCTGTAGAATTAATCCATACAGCCAGTTTAGCTCATGATGATGTCATAGATAATGGTGTTATGAGAAGGAATGTCGAAACATTAAATGTAAAATACGATCCCTCTCTTGCAATTCTTGTTGGAGATTGGTTGATATCAAAATCTGTTGAACTTACAGCAAAGTATGGATATGAGATAGTTAGGGACTTTGCAAAAACAGGAATGATGATGAGTGAAGGAGAGGTTTTGGATGTATATAGCGTGAAAGAGAATTTTACAGTTAGTGACTATTTTAAATGTATAGAAGAAAAAACAGCATCTCTTTTCGCGTATTCAGCTAAAAATGCATATAAATATTTTTCAAACGATAAAAAAGGTTCAAAAAAACTTTTCTCCTATGGATTAAATCTTGGTCTTGCTTATCAGCTTGTTGATGACCTAATAGAATTCCTCTCTATTTATGGAGATAAGAAAAGTAATTTTGAATCAATAACACTCCCCATGATTTTTCAAAGAAAATTTGGATTTGAAAAAGCGGTTTCAGAGGTTCTAAAAATTATAAGGAGTTATAGTGAAAAATCGAAAAAAGCTTTGTCATATTTTTCTGATTCGATTGAAAAGAGAAAGCTAGAAAAACTGGTGGATTATATGACATTGGATATCCTCAACAGTTATGCAGAGAGAGATAGAAATATATCATCTCTTCTTAGCTCTTACAATTTTCCTTGAATTCTCGAAAATTTCTATTGTATTCTCAATTCCTGCTCCTTTAATTACATCTTCAGCCTCTCTTTTTGATATTATATCCGAAGGGGAATGTGCATCAGTGTTGATTACAAGCTCATATCCATAAATTTCAGCCATTTTTGCAATATGACCGTTAGCTAAGCAATGCCCCTTTCTCGCTGAAAGTTCAAGAAAAACTTCATTATCTCTAGCCATCTCAGCAGTTTTTTCATCTATAATTCCTGGGTGAGCTAATATATCGATCTCCTCCTGAACAGCACTGTAATTTGTCCCCTCTTTAACTGGCTCTACAATCGTTTCCCCATGAACAAGGATGATTTCTGCTCCCTCTTTTAGTGCGAGTTCAACAGCTCTTCCTATGAGTCTTGGTGGAACATGTGTTATTTCAATTCCAACGAGTATTTCAATTTCATAGGCATCCTTGAATTCTAAAATTTTTAAAAGATTTTCCAATATAAATCGGATATTTGTGAAATCCGCGTGATCAGTTATTGCAAAAGCTTCAACACCTTTTTCAGCCATTCTCCTTGCGATTTCTGAGGGTAGAAGTTCCCCATCACTAAATACAGAATGGACATGTAAATCGATCATACATAAGTGTTAAATAATCAGTAAATATAATTCTTTATGTGCCTGGCGTTAGAAGGCTGGTGTTGGATGTATTGAAGCCTCATGAACCTAGCAACATCTTACTTGCAAAGATACTCAGCGAACTGGAGTTTGTAGATGGAGTTAATTTGAGCCTTTATGAGATAGATCAAAATACGGAGAATGTTAAGATAACGATTGTTGGAGATGAGATGGACTTTGAGGAAATAAAGAGGACTATTGAAAGTCTTGGGGGAGTAATTCATAGTGTGGATGAAATCGTTGCGGGTAAGAGTATCATAGAGACAGTTCTAACAGAGCAGGACAGATAGGAGAGATAATACGATAGTAAATTATATAAAATTATATATAAATATTATTTAAAAATAAAGAGATAGAGAGATTAATACTGTGTAAAGATTAAGAATTATTTGACAGAAAGATAATAGAAGTACGAAAAAACAAAATGAAAATAGAAAATTAAATTAAAAGTAAACAAAATTTTAAATTAAATTTTTAAAATGAAAAAACTTGTGTAAATATTACTATATTCTATCATTATTTTATATATAAATATATACATACTTTTAGAAAATTGTAATGTTAAATATTAATAGATGATATGAAAAATTTCGGAGAATTAGATAATTATTTATTAGTTTCATCACATAAATTGTTATGGATTACAATATATGTTTTGCAGGAGCGGCAGGAGATGGTATTAAGGAGGCGGGAGTGATAACTGCTAAGATTTTTTCAAAATTAGGTTATCACTCTTTTATCTATCAAGAATATCAATCCCTGATCAGAGGTGGACACAACGCAAGTATCGTCAGAGTTTCAGATAAAAAAGTTAGAACTCACAGATATTACTATGATCTATTGATCTGTCTCGAGGATTATATCTATAAAATTCACGAGAGGAGAGTTAAAGGAGAGGTAATATACGATGCGAAGTTTCAATGTAAAGGACTAGCTGTTCCGATGACAGAATTTGTTAGAGAGGAGCATGAACCTTTAATATTTCGTAATGCAGTTGCTATAGGCGTTCTGGCGTTTCTATTCGGAATCGACTTTGAGATAGTAAAAAAGACATTTTTTGATGAATACAGAGATAAAGCAGAAGCAGACATCATTCTTGCAAGAGATGGTTTTGAGTATGCAAAAGATAACTTTGAGAAAATCGATGAGGTTGAAAAGATAGGTGAGGAAAGGGAAGTATATTCTGGTAATGAAGCGGTAGCTATTGGCATGTTAAAAGCTGGACTAAAGAATTATTATGCCTATCCGATGACTCCAACATCTCCAATTCTTCATTTCCTTGTTAAAAGAGATGATGTTATTGCATTACAAGCTGAAAGTGAGATCTCAGCAATAATGATGGCAATTGGTTCAGCCTATGCTGGAAATAAAGCTGCAACAGCCAGTAGTGGAGGAGGATTTGCGTTAATGACGGAAAGTATAAGTCTCGCTGGAATGGCTGAAATACCAATTATGGTTGTTTTGGGTCAAAGAAGTGCACCTTCAACTGGAATGGCTACCTACACTGCTCAAGAAGACTTATACTTTGCTTTAAATCCAGCTCATGGAGAGTTTCCTTTGATAGTTGCATCACCTTTCAGTATTGAAGACGCTTTTTTACTTTCAGCAACTCTCCTCAATCTTTCTTGGAAATATCAGACACCCTCAATTCTATTATCAGAAAAACACCTCCTAGAGAGTTATGAAACTGTTGAGTTTAGCGATATAAGAAATGAGGAAATAGAGATCGTTAGAGAGAGTAAAGGGATATTTAAAAGATATGAGATAACAGATAGTGGTGTATCTCCCTATGCGGTTCCACCAGCAATAGTGAAGGCAAATAGTAATGAGCATGACGAATTTGGTATAACAACAGATAAAGCGGAGATAGCAGAAAAAATGTATGCTAAAAGGATGAGAAAAGAAGAGATGATCGAGAGAGAGGTGAGGAATTTAGAGCCTTATTTTATATATGGAAGGGGTGAAGAAACGATTGTAACTTGGGGATCTAATTTTGGTGCAGTTGCTGAAGTAGCTGATGAACTAGGTTTTAAAGTAATTGTTATAAGATTTCTAAGGCCATTAATAATTCCGAATATCAAAGATAATTCTATTTGTGTTGAGTGTAATTATAAAGGATTATTAGCGAGAATTATTGAAAAAGAAAAGGGAATTCTTTTAAAAAAGATTTTGAGATGGGATGGTCGCCCGTTTACGCCAGATGAACTTAAAGAGAGGATTAAGAATTAGGAATTTTTAAAGGAGGATTTTAGATGAAAAGCATAAAAACGACTTGGTGTCCTGGATGCGGAAATTTTGGGATTTTAAGAGCTTTTATTAATGTAATTGAAAAACTCAACAAGGAGGGTATTGAAAAAGGGAAAATTGTTGTTTCATCTGGAATCGGTTGTCATGGAAAGATCTCGGATTATTTAGATTTGCCATCTTTCCATGTGATTCATGGAAGAGTTCTACCATTCCTTACAGGTTTAAAGCTTGCGAATCCTGAACTTAAAGCAGTGGGTTTTGTCGGTGATGGAGATCAATATAATGAGGGAATTGAACATTTGATTCATGCTGCAAAGAGGAATGTAGATTTAGCTCTGTTTGTCCATAATAATGGAGTTTTTGGTCTAACAACTGGTCAAATGACGGCTACAACTCCAAGAGGAAAAAAGACTAGGAGCACTCCAAAAGGAAATCCAGAGTATCCGATAAATCCACTCCTTTTGGCACTATCTTCTGGAGCAACTTTTATAGCCAGAGGTTACGCTGGAGATATGAAACAACTTGAGGAGCTAATGTATGATGCTATAAAACACATAGGATTTGCTATAGTAGATATCCTACAGCCATGTGTAAGCTTTAACAATACTTGGGAATTCTATAATAAAAATGTTGAAAAATTAGAGAAGGAGGCTAGTGATATTAAAGAGGCAATTGATATAATACTTTCTGAAAAAATCTATACAGGAATAATATATAGAATAAGAAAGGATACTTTTGAAGAATCTCTCGGTATATTAAAATACTAAAATATTCCTAAACTCTTATTTGTTTTGGAAATACTCTCTGCTTTATCAGCCATCTCAAACATAGCTCTTATTGCATCTATATTCTCTGGGATTACTATAGCTTCCTGATGAATTGCTTGTATAACAAAGAGCTCCCCATCATAAATTGATATGCTGTCTTCCCAAACAACGTTTTCAAAGAGGTCATACCTCATTCTCAACTCTCTCGCATACTCTATTATTTTTGCAGTCGAAGTAAAACCTTCAGAGCTTGAAATTAGCATAATTCTGGGTTCTTCTTTTAATGCATCGATAACATCATCAACTTTAACCTCTCCACTTTTTATCTCAAAAGAGAGAGAATGTAGGTGCATTAATGTTGTTGGTACTTTAAAGGCTGTGGTTACAATATTAATATCTGGTAAAACGGTTTTTACATCATCTGCGTGATGAGATGGTAAATGTATCGGATCTGGCATTATTCCATTTACAAGTCCTTTCTTATCCTCTTTTGGATCAACAACTCTTCTAATCAACATAGCTCGAACTTTTCCGATTTCAATGACTCCTCTAATAACCGAGATTATCCTAGCAAGACCAGTGGTGTTACAACTAACAACTCTAACAAAGTCTTTACCAAAGGCATCTTCATAATTTGAGAGGCTGTTGAAAGAGACTTCAGCAACATCTTTCTTTTCTCCTCCTTGAAAAACAGCTTTTACTCCAACCTTTTCATATTTCGGTTTATTTTCAGCTCCAACCTTTCCTGGAGAACAATCTACAACTACATCCACCTTTGATAGTAGATCATTTATATCTCCCTTTATATTTATTCCAGCTTTTTCAAATCTTTCAACCCCTTCAGGAATAGCTGAATAAAGAGAGTATTTCTTGGCAGCAAGTTTCGCTTCAAAATCTGGTTTGGTCTTTGTAACTCCAACTAACTCCATATCATCTTGTTTACTAACAGCATCCGCAACTCTCTTACCAATTGTGCCATAACCATTAACTGCAACCTTAACCTTCATTCTATCACCACGATTTTGTGGTCTTTCATATCCATAAGAGCGATTTTCCCTTTAACTTCTTTATACTCTCCTAAAATTCCGTAGAGTTTTAGTATCTCTCCTTCAACTTCAATTCTAATAACGTCTTCCATTAAAACTTCTTCTCCATCTTTTTTTGAGAGAACAACTTTTGATTCACACATGCTTTTATCTTTCTTTTTGAGATTACAAAAAGTTTGCTAAAAGTATCTAATATTATGGGGTTATTTTTGGGATCACTTTTAATTTAAATAACAATGTGTTGTAATGGGGTAAAACGTTTATAAAAAATAAATAAAAACAAATGAATACATCAGAATGATTACATTACAACCATCTGAGCATGCCAACATTTGCCTATCTTTAATACTCTTCTTTCGTCGATAATTCCCATACTTATAGCTAGTTTAACTGATCTTTCTCCGGTTATATTAGCTATGGTTGCTTTTTTTAATGCTGATCTAACTTCATCCTCGCTATAGCTCTCTTTTCCATAAAAATTTTCGGTTATCTCTATCTTAAGGTCTCCTTCTTTGAATTCTTCTCCTATCAATTCTTCATCACAAACAGCAACCATATATTCTCCTTTAACTCTGTATATTTTCATCCTAAATTTCATAATCCTCTGACAGGATGTTTTGCTCCGCAAGCCATGCATTTTACAAAAAGAATTCTGCCTTCTTTTGAGAAAGTAGTATCGGGAGCATTGCATTCTTTACATAGAACATAATTTTTTACATAATCGTCTATTTCCTTTTGGATCGTGTCTTCGTTAAACTTTCCTTGTAGGGTTAGTCTCCCAGACTCGATTATTCCCGCTGTTCCTAAAGATTTTACAAGGTATTTGAAAAGGTGATCCTCACTTCTATTTATCGATTTAGCTATTGTCGAAAAATTTTTTATTATAGTTCTACTTCCCTCTTTCTGCAAGATAACCTTCGGGATTTCAAATCTATCCTTTTTTACTATGTTTTCAGGTAATTGGGTTAAAGCTCTTTTCAAAAGCTCCTCATAACTCCTCATAATTAAGCCTCTCAGCTGTTATATAATTAAGCTTTTTCGCTTCTTCTATAAAGTCTGTGGGATAGTCAGTTGAATAGAATAGATGAGTTTTACATTTACAATCTGATGCTCCAAACTTCTTTATCCCTTCCATGAAATGAGAAGCTAATTCTGCAACTTTACATTCATCAATCTTTGCTCTATAAGCTTCAATAGCTTCAGCATAGCTACTGAAATAGTCTATGTGCCATCTAAGTTTTTTCTTTCTTTTGAAGTGTCTCCTAACTCTTTTATTAAATCCCCTTTTTGCACTACCCACATATACATAATACCCCTTCTTAAACTCAATTCTACCAAGTTTACCGATCTCGATCTCTTTATCTTCATCAAGTT
>WAJX01000213.1 GCA_015523665.1 Ferroglobus sp. | reverse complement strand
CTATATTTGATATTTGCATAAATGACCGTTAGTGATAGCGTGCTTGAAACTCTTGGAGATTGAACTTGCGAATCATGAGTTGCAAAGTTAACAGCGATAATATTGAAAGATGGGTTCATACATTTCTTGAGATTTTTGATGACATCTAAATACGGAATTAAATGGATTTTTAAGTGAGTTTGAGTGGTTTTAGTCTGCTGTTTGATTCAAATACTTATCTAAAATTGTGATTGACACTAAAATTGTAAGATTTTAGAAGTTAAATTAATGATTCTCAGATTCAGATAATTAAGTTAGCATGTGGTAAAATTCGGGAACGTTTAAGTTATGTTAGACACCTCTTACAATTCCAATTTCGACTTCGTAATTGAAGAGGTAATCCCTAAACTAGAAAATCTGAGAGCACTCATTGTCTATGGCTCTTGTTTATTCAGATAGTATGATGAGAGGCTAGACAAAATAATAATGAGTTGTGTAAGTTTATGTTAAGGCAAACATAATCAAAATAGGCATACAAGAAAAAGGCACCTTTCAGTAAGCTTACTCTTTCATCGATGTCCGTTCTAAATGGTAGGAGATGTTGATCGACATTTTGAGTAGACTCGACAACTCTTTACTACTCTTCCATAATTTTTCTGATTCAGATGATATACAATAACGAAGCTTGGAAGTGCATGATGGAGATCTTTGATGCTCTGCTAGATGACGTAACTTTCGTGAACAAGATTTCCTTTTCACTGTATAAGAACGAGACGAACCTTGGATCAGGATAAGGTGGGAAGAAGAGTTCTTTTCTATGAGTATAGCTTACTGGATAGGTGTTGAGCAAAGCATAATTTTGATATCAAGCAGGGATATGCCAGATACAAAATTAGGGATGGTTTATAATCTGATTGAGAAATGTTAACTTTAACTCTAGAGTTTTAAAAATAACATAGTAATCGAATCGTTCTCCTTTTAAAAGCTACATTTTCTTGAATTAATTTGAAATTTACGATTTCCACAACGAAGAGTTCTGAAGAGATGTATTATCTCACCTATTTTGGTAGAGCATTGCAATATGAAAGCTTTATAGAACTTATTATCAATTTATTGACTTGTATTTATAAAATTTATATAAAAATTACATCTAAAATTTTATCCATACTCATTTCCTTCCAAAATCATCATCTAATCTCTCAATATCATCTTCCCCAAGATACTCTCCAATCTGCACTTCTATTATTTCAAGATTTGTTAAACCTGGATTTTCAAGCCTGTGTATCTTTCCCACATCTATAAAAGTGCTCTCCCCGCTTTTCAATAACATCTCCTTACCATCAATTATAACTCTCGCAGTTCCCTTAACAACAATCCAATGCTCACTCCTATGATAATGTCTTTGCAAACTCAACCTTTTCCCAGGAAGTATTGTTAACCTTTTTATCTTGTAAAATCTCCCTTCCTCTAAAACAGTATAATATCCCCATGGTCTCTGAGCTGTTCTATGTACTTCAGCCCTCTCATCATTTTTGGATTTCAATATCTCTACAACATCTCTAACTTTCTGAGCATGCTTTCTTGAGCAAACCAAAATAGCATCTCCAGTATCTACAATGATTAAATCTTCAACACCAACTGTAGCTATTAGCTTCTCTCCAAATATAAAGTTGTTTTTTGAGTCTATAGATATGCATTCACATTTAACAACATTCTCATCCTCTTCTCTCTTTAAAACATCATACAAAGCATCAAAGCTTCCTACATCACTCCAAGATGTATCTAATGGTATTACAGCAACTCTATCACTTTTCTCCATTATTCCATAGTCAATAGATATCTCTGGCAAGTTATCATATACCTCCTTTACATCATTCTTCTCGAATGCTTTCACCACCTCTGGCTGATGCATCTTGCATTCTTCAATAAACAGACTGGCTTTGAAAAGAAACATCCCACTATTCCAGAGATATCCGTTTTTTACATATTCTTCAGCTCTCTTTAAATCAGGCTTTTCAACAAATCTATCAACCTTATAACCAAAACCGATAGGAGTTCCAGGTTTTATATATCCATAGCCAGTATGAGGCTTTGTGGGTTTTACTCCGAATGTGACTAAGTAATTCTCAGCCAAGATCTCCGCTTCTCTGAAAGCCCTCTCATAACTTTCATTTACCTTTACTAAATGATCTGATGGTAAAACAGCTACCTTTGAATCTCCATCTCTTTTAATTATAGTCTTAACAGCGTAATAGATTGCTGGCAGAGTATTCTTAGCTTTAGGCTCTATTAAAATGTTTTTCTCAGGCAACTCTATTTTCATCTCTGAAAGTTGGTCAATAACTCTAAATCTATACTTCTCGTTTGTTACAACATAGATCTCATCTATATCTGAGAATATTGTAGCTCTTTCAACAGCTTTTTGAAAAAGAGAGAAACCTTCAAAGAGTTTAATAAATTGTTTTGGAAAATACTCCCTGCTTAAAGGCCAGAGTCTTGTACCGCTTCCGCCTGCTAATATTATAGTCTTCATAAAAACACCCCATCGTTTTCAACGATTTTTTATCGATTTAAAATCTGCGTAAACACACTCTTAATAGAGATTAAACTCCAATGTTTTTAAGCTTTCTTTTAAATTATTAATTGAGATTTACCTGTTAAACATAAAATGGAGGAGTTTAACGTCAAAGAGGAATTCTTGTCTGTTGAAATCTAATTTTTTAAATCCTCAACTCTCAGGATTTAAAGATGAAAATTAATTGATTTGAAAGAATTTAAAAATAAAACTGATGTGCAATCAATTAACATTTAATTTATTTAATTTATTCATCTCGTACAAACATAAAACTCTATTCACAACAAACAAGCTGGTCATAGCTTTATTCCCAAATCCAGCGTATACAGCATTTACTGAATTAAATACCTCATAAGTTCTCTTTTCAAAATCTCCATGAGGGAAAGCACCAATACATACCGTTAGTTTATCATAAATAAAAGACGATAAAAGATTATTTAGAGGTTCTCCTTCTTTCATAACAACAACTCTTCCATTTAACACATCTCTGAGAGTTTTATCAACAATTTCTATAAGCCTTTTACCACCAACACTTATAACCCTATTTTTAAAAACATCCTCCATCAAACCTATAAACCTGTTGTAATTTCTAGGAATTCTTGTATCTCTATCGATTCTTATTATGTGATCAGAAAAGGTGTGAACATACAATTCTAGATCTTCTATTGCTGAATCAAGAGCTGAAAGAATGCACGTATGAACTATGTCAGGTCTTCCCCTCTTCTTAAAAGCATACAAGTTTTTCATCGCTGAATGATGTTTTGAATCATCCAATATGATCTCCCTCGGATTCTTTTTCCTCCTTCTTGCATCAGCTTTAACTGCTGGATGTTCAACTATCGATTTCGGGACCAATTCAAGAGAAGATTCAACAAAGACTATCCTGATCATCTCCAGAGATTGCCTTTGTAATATCTAGTTATCGGGCATCCCAAACATAATCCATTCAAGTAGTATTCACAGCTACCACAGTCGCTATTGCAAGGAGGTTCATTCTCATTAATCCTTATTTTAATCGGCATTACCATATCATTTTCTGATTTAAGAATTATTCCCATCTCTAAATCAAAAACTTCTGGATCTGACCTTATATGATTATCTATTATCGCCTCAAGAGTTGATAGATCCTCTCCAGCAAACATAAGTGTCAAATTCTTGTTTCCAGCCACTATAAAACCGTTAAGAAAATAAGGACATCTTGAAAACTTACTGAGGATCTCCCTCGGCTTCCTACATTTGATGTCTGCTTTCAATATATACAATCCTGATTTCTTTAAATTAACTCCATATACATGACTTATTAACCCTTGTTCCTTCATCCTTTTTATTCTCGCTCCAACAGATGGCTGTGAGAGTCCAACAACTTTTGCTATATCATTTTGAGACATCTCAGGATTTTTTTCAAGAAGCTCAAGTATCATCTTGTCCTTTTCATCGAGTTCAAAAACTCTAAGCATTCAAAACCCCCCATTACCTTAAATTATTATCACATAGTTTTAACTTTTACTCCGCAATGAGTTATATTAGATGAGAACCTCAATCCTCTGAACTCTTTAAAGGCTTCCATCCCATTAATTGCAAAAACAGTTTTCCCGAGCATAGCCATTGAAGCTAAACCACCTACACTCTCTACAGCCTCAATAACATCTCTAACATCTTCTCCCAGTCCAGTTTCGAGAGAGAACTTCTTTGAGAGTAAAAGAGAAATAAATAGCCTAGGAAAGTCATGCTTAAAGGAGTTTTTGAGAAGACCGACTCCAAAAAACCTATTCTTACTTTCGAAGAAATTTTCTCTAGAAACAGGACTCGGAGAGGATGTTAGGGATGTTATTGAAGCTGTTGAGAGCTTAGGT
>WAJX01000212.1 GCA_015523665.1 Ferroglobus sp. | reverse complement strand
ATATACCGCCATTCCTGTTTCTTCACTAAAAGTCTTTTCTTTAAGCTCCTTTTTAACAAATCTTACAACTTCATCTGGATTTTTAGTTGCGAAGGTCAATGAGATTGAAACACAGTTTGTGGTTTTATAAGGATTTTTAGGATACAACTGGGTTATGACGTGCATAAGATAATATCCTAATCCCTTTCTTTCAACTTCGTATCCTATTTCGTTAGCTAAAGCCCATGTTGCTCCTTTTTCACTACTATCTGTATCATCGATTCCTATGACAAGTTTTTCATATCTTTCCAATATCAACTTTGCTTTTCCAAGCTTTTCTCCACCACCTTCTTGAATTATCTCTATCCCAATAACACCATGAGCCATACCTCTACATATGGTTGCAGCAATTCCTCCTCCAGCAAGTCCAGCATAGGTAATTTCTATCTCTCTATCATCTCTTAACAGCACTTCTTCGATTCCAGCTCCAGCAATTCCTGGAATTAGATTTAGATTAGTCTTTCCAGTTTTCAGAATGAAGATGTTTCTAGCTCCTTCCCTTTTAGCTTCAATTATGAGATTACTAACTCTTGGATAATGGTAAATTTCCCAAGCTGATCCACCAATACATTTTCCTCTTGCATGAAATTCATGAACTTCTATATATTCTCCATCACTCATAGCAAAAATGCTATCGTATGGGGATATCCATTTAATGTTGGAATATCTTTTTATTACCTCTTCTCTTTTCAAAAACATCATAACACATCTTAAATAAATTGAGATTGATTTAAGATTTGCTTTAAGAGGGTGAGAATATGGAAGGTTTAGATATATTGAAAGATGTTGAGGAGTATGATGTTGCCATTATAGGAGCTGGACCAGCAGGATTAACATCTGCGATTTATTCAGCCAGATATGGTTTGAAAACTGTTATTTTTGAAACTCTTCCAGCATCACAACTCGCATTAGCACCAATTATAGAGAATTATCCGGGTTTTGAGGGGAATGGATTTGAATTGCTCAATAAGATGAAGAATCAAGCTTTAAAATTTGGAGCTGTTCATAAATTTGAGAACGTAGAGAGATTGATAAAAAAGGATTGTTTTTATATCATCACAGATTCCAAAACCTACAAAGCTAAGGCGATAATTATAGCTACTGGTGGGGAGAATAGAGAGTTAGGTGTTGAAGGTGAAAAGGAATTTATTGGGAAAGGTGTTAGCTATTGTGCTACATGTGATGGAAATTTCTTTAGAGGGAAGAGAGTAGCGGTAGTGGGAGGAGGAAATACGGCAGTTACAGATGCGATATATCTAAAGGAGATAGGCTGTGATGTTCTGCTCATTCATAGAAGAGATGAGCTTAGAGCTGAAAAAGCTCTCCAGAAAAAACTTTTTGAAAGAGGAATAGAGGTTATTTGGAATACTGTAGTCCTTAAGATTGAAGGGAACGAAAAGGTTGAGAGATTGGTTTTACTAAACATAAAGACAAATGAAAAGAGTGTTCTTGAGGTAGATGGAGTTTTTATCGCTGTTGGTATAAAGCCAGCGACGGATATAGTTTCGGATTTAGGTGTAGAAAGAGATTCAAACGGTTATATCAAAGTTGATAAGAGGCAAAGAACTAATATTGAAGGAGTTTTTGCAGCTGGAGATTGCTGTGATAACCCATTAAAACAAGTAGTCACTGCGTGTGGGGATGGAGCTGTAGCTGCTAATTCTGCATTTGAATTCATCATAAACAAATACAAATCAAATAAATGATATATATATAATTTGTGAATAATTAATTAATATTAATTAATATTAATTAAGAAAGAACATCGAGAATTTTTGTATATGTGTTATAAAGTTTATCAGCTAGCGAAAAGATGTACTCAAAGTTCTCAACCTTTCTATATTTATCAGGAATAGATTTTAAGCCGAATTTTGCTCCAGAAAGAGCTCCAGCCATAGCTGCTATTGTATCTGTATCCCCACCACACCTACAAGCTTTGATAACAGCTTCTTCAAAATTTGAGGATGATAAAAAGCAATAAAATGCCAGAGGGACTGTATTATAGCTCAAAATAGAATTTCCAATTTTTTTAACAACTCTTCCAATATTCTCAGAGGTCATCTCGTATACCTGTTCAATCTTTTCTGAAAGGAAGTTGTCGTATTTAGATACAATCTTAACAACTCTATCCAAATTAAATTCGTTATTTACAATCATTGCAATACTTATTGCAACGGCTACAGATCCAGAAATTGCTCCATTTCCTTTATGAGTTATGATAGAAGATAGAACTGCATAATCTTCAACCAAGTTGTAATTAAAACTGTAAACCAGCCCTATTGGCGAACTTCTCATAGCAGAACCACACGTATCTGAGACTATTCCAACCTCCCTCCACGAATATCCTTTTTTGAGTTTTTGGATAACTTTTGTTGAAGTAGGACCGTATCTTCTCATCAAACTAGCTTTCTTTAACTTTTCAGAGAAGTCCTTTGGGGAGAAATACACCTTTTCTATTATCGATTCTGCCAAGAAAATTGTTTGTTCAGTATCGTCAGTCCACTGGCCAGCTTTTAAATCACCTGTTGGCGAATCAGAAAAGTATTTGATATCGATTTTTGCAACCTCTTCAAAACTCATACCTTCGTATGGCATGCCCAAAGCATCACCTACGGCTAAACCAATAATGCATCCCCTAAACTGTTCGATTAACTCCATTGATAAGTGTTTTTGATTAAAAACATAAAAAATGTAACGATGATATGGAAAGGGATATATAAACAATTCTTAAACGCCTAAAAATGAAAAAAATTAAGTCAAATCTCAAGTTAGTTCTACTGATAGTGGTAATTATCCTCTTAATATTAATGCCTAAAGAGAGTAGACTTGGAGAGGTATATAAACTTGTTTACTTTCATGTTCCAATCACGTTTATAACTCTATCATCTGTGATAGCTTTACCATTTCTTTCATTGAAAGCTGATGAAAATCTTATCAAAAGCTTTGCTCTTGCCATGTTTATATTTGCAATCATACATCTGCTTTTATCAACAATTTTTATGAAACTCGCTTGGGGAGATATAATCATTTTAGAGCCAAGATTTATTTTTAGCTCGGCTCTTCTAACTTTCATAGCATTAGAGACGATTGTAACATTCATCGAATTAAAGGTTGCCAAGATATTTTCATTTCTAATTTTGGCAGTTATAGTATCTCTATACATTTTGATTATCTCTCCATCACAATTCCAGCTCCACCCAGCTTATGTGGATATGAATTACTTTGCAATCCCATTCGTATTGACATTCCCGCTCATCCTCTTATTATATATCGACATGATCAAAATCTTTAGAAATATCTTAAAAAGAGGTTAAAGAATCTCAGAAAAAACATCAAGAGCAAATTTGATCTCCTCTTTTCCAATGATTAGAGGTGGTAGTAATCTTATCCTCTTTTCAGAAGTTTTATTAACTAAAACACCTTTTTTTAATGCATTCTCCACAAAACTTTCAGCATCATCAACATCAAATCCGATCATTAAACCATAACCATCGGGTTTAACTCCAATCTTTTTTAAGCCATTCTTTAGAATTTTGCCCATTTTCTTTGAATTGTTAACGAGATTCCTTGTTTCTATAACTTTGATTGTTGCTAGAGCTGCTGAACAAGCAAGGGGATTTCCACCAAAGGTTGAACCATGATCTCCAACTTCTATAAATTTTTCCAATTCTTCTATTATCCCAACAGCTCCAATGGGAATGCCATTAGCCATTGCTTTAGCTAAACAAATTAAATCTGGCTCAACTTTATACAAATCCTTTGCAAACCACTCTCCTACTCTCCCAAAACCGGTTTGAATTTCATCGAATATTACCAAGAAATCGTATTTTTCTTTAAGCTCAAAAATTTGTTTCACAAAATCGATATCTGCTGGGTAAACTCCAGATTCTCCTTGGATAAGCTCTAAAATGACTGCTGAAGTCTCGTGATCCAACATTCTTTCAAGATCTTCAATGT
>WAJX01000211.1 GCA_015523665.1 Ferroglobus sp. | reverse complement strand
GGTCAACTCACTCTTTAGGTGAAAAAATGAGAAGATTGGCTATTGTTTTGGTAAGTGGAGAGTTTGAGAGACTCCAATCTGCAAGCACAATTGCCAGTGTTGCATCAACTCTCGGAAATGAAGTGTTATTATTTGCAACGATGGAAGGTTTGTTAGCATTTAAAAAGGATATAGTTGAAAACAGAGCTTGGAAAGCTGGAGAATTGGGAAAAAAGATGATTGAAAATGCACCTCTTTTTATAGACATGTTAAAGGATGCAAAAAACTTTGGAAATCTAAAAGTATATGCATGCTCTATGGTAATAGATATGTTCAAACTCTCTTTAGATGATTTTGTTGATGTATTTGATGATATCGTCGGAGTTTCGGAATTTTTAAATATGGTAGAAGATGCAGAAATACTTTTTATATGATCTATCGGGGATTGACATGAAATCTGATAGGATAATAGATGCGAGAGGTAAATTCTGTCCAGCACCATTAATGGAGCTTATAAAAGTTATAAAGGAAGAAGAGATTGGGAGGGTAATTGAGATTTGGTCAAGTGATAAGGGTTCTGTGAAAGATATCCCACAATGGGTTGAAAAAGCTGGACATGAATTAATCGGTGTTTTTGAAGAGAAGGAAGGTGAATATTATAGAATTTTAGTAAGAAAATTAAAATAATCAATCATCAACCATAAGCTTTATAACAAAGCTATCTACCTAATTTTTTGATGTTTCTATATCCAAAGGAGATTATAGCAGATATATACATATCCAAAGTAGGCGGAGTTAGTGATGAAATTGGAAAAAGAGAGATAGGTATTAATGCTAAAGCGGTTGAAATGAACACGTCAATAATCATGAATGAAACTTTTGCGACTCTAAAATTTTTAGGAGATGATAAGCCATATCTGCCGTATTTCATGAGAAAGAGGTATAAGGTTGTTGGTATAGAGAGATGGATGGATTGTTATAAGCTTTCTATGAATGGGGAGGTAGTTTTTAGCTCTGAGATCGAAGAAGTTAAAGATAAGATTGGAGAGACAGTTATAATCAATACTGTTGAAAGTTTTAGGATCGATAGAGATTATAGTTCCGTTATAAAGGCTATAAAAAGCTTAAAAGAGCGAATATGGGGTTTAGAGAAGCTAGAGAGAAGGAATTAAAAATTATAAAGAGAGCTTTAAGATTTTTCAATCCTGAAAACTTTGAAAATTTTTTTGATAAATATAAGATATTTATTAAAAATAAAAAAGAAGTTTTTATTATACCAAAAGAACTTTACTCATTTTTAAACTCTTTAAACTTATCAAATTTAAATCCAATATCGATTGGAGTGAAGATAGGAGAGATTAGAAGGAGATTTAGGTTAACTCTCGAAGGTTCATTTCTTATCTCAAAAAATGAGAGAAAGAGAGTCTATGTCAACGAAAAAGGAGAGATGTTGTTTCTCTATGGAAGAGACATCTTTGCGATGTCAGTTGAGAGAGTTAGCGATGATGTTAGAGAAAATGATACGGTTTTTGTATGTAATAAAAGAGGAGACGTGTTGGGTTTAGGTAGATCTAGGTTTAATGCTGATAGATTTTTTGAAGTAGAGGATGAGAGAATTGTTGTTGATAATCTTGTTGATAGAGGTGAGTATTTAAGGAAGGACAAACTTTATGATGCTTATTAGCTTATTACAACCATAAACCATATGGCGAATGATATTATGGCAAATACCAGTGCAAAAACTGAATATCTTATAAGGGAAATTTTTTTCTTTAATGAGAGGTAATATCTACTCTCTATAGTCGGAAATTCTTCTTTTTCAAAGAACACGAGTTGTGTAAATTTTGGATAGAGTAAGAGTAGAGCGAATATTATTGAAATTAAAACCAAAGCTATGGGAATGAAAACAAAGAAGAGAATTACACCATTAATCTTATGGGATGCAAAAGCTATAAGAAATGCTACAATACCCACAATTAAAGCGAGAATGCCATTTGAAGCTTTGATTATTATATCTGTTTTGTCATCTATCGTTTTTAGATGGTTTAACATAAAATTAACATATGACATCTCTCTATCATTTAAGTCCCTCATCGATTTTGCTAAAGTTTTAGAAAAATAAAATAGTTTTGGATATGTATCATAATATATTATAATTTATTATATTAATAATAAATTTTAAAGTTATTTTTAAAATTTTCCACAAAAAATATGTAATGTGAGAGTAATGATAAAATATGAAAGTCCCTACGGGAATTGATGGATTCGACAAAATCTTGTATGGTGGATTGAATAGAAGAGCTTCTTATCTCATCAAAGGTGAACCCGGTACTGGTAAAACTATTTTTGGCTTACAATTTTTACTTGAAGGTGTTAGAAGAGGTGAGAAATGCACTTTTATATCATTTGATCAGCCATTAGAGGAACTAAAAAATCAAGCTGAAGGATTTGGATGGAATATTGACAAGATAGGAGTTGTTGATAGGACTGAAGATATAGAACTCAAAGACTTTGGTTTTTTAGACTATGGAGAGGGGGAGGTTGTAAGTTTTATCGACTCTATTGTAAAAGATGTTGGCGATGCCGATAGAGTATTCATTGATGGAGCAGGGGTTATAAGAGATTTATGTAAGGATCAATTTCTATATAGGAGAATTTTAACAACTCTAATAAGGAAAATAGGGAAATCTACAGTTTTAATTTCATCAGAAGGTGTGGAGATAGGAAGAGATATAATCAGTTATATAGTAACTGGGGAGTTCTTTTTGAAAAAAATACATAAGAATGGGGAGGTATTGAGGAAGATAATAATTGCGAAGTTTAGAGATAAACATGCTGTAAGTTCCGCATATTACACGATAACTGAAAACGGAATTCAAGTCTTTCCCCTTTTACGTGAAAGTATTGGAAAGATAAACGAAAAGAAAATAGACTCATCATCTCTTAGAAATCTTCTAAAAGGAGAGGATATAATAAATGGAGCTGGAGTTCTGATAGCTGGAAAATCTGGAGTTGGTAAAACGTTCCTATCACTTGATATAGCTAGAAAAAATAAATCTATATATATAACTTTTGAAGAGAGTCCAGATTTATTAAAAAATAGAGCTGAAAGGGTTTTTGGTAAGTTGAATAATGTTGAAATTAAGACTTATAAAGTTGATAATATTGGAGAATTCTTCAGAACGCTTATAGATGATGTGAAAGAGAAGAGACCATCTGTAGTTGTGATAGATTCAATAGAGTATTTGTTTAACATCGTTGAAAGTGAGAGTGATGTAAAAGAGCATCTTTACATGATATCAGAGATATTAAAACCGGCTGGAGTATCGCTCATATTAACTGTCCCATTAGAAGGAGAGATGACGTCCACAATTTTTACGGAGGCTGGAATAAGCCATATATTTGATTATATCTTCTTTGGTAGATATGTGGAATTGGATGGTGAGTTTTTAAAAGCGTGGACTGTTATAAAAAATAGGTATGGTGATCATGAGAGAGGATATAGGATACTTGATGTTTCGGATGGGCTTAAATTTGGAGAGCCTATTAAAGATTATAATGGCATCATATCTGGAGAATTAAGGATAAGGAAATAATTGCTGTTGAGTTTTATTGTTT
>WAJX01000210.1 GCA_015523665.1 Ferroglobus sp. | reverse complement strand
ATTTAATATAAATTGATTAATAAAATTAATTTATTTTTATCTATTAATTGTTTATTAAATAAATAATAGAAAAATATTTAAGTCAAAACCAAAACCTTAAATTTTTGGAATTTAATGTGGTAATATGATATTTTTTGAAGAAGAAATAGATAGATGGTTTTGCATATATGAAGAATGTAATGCTAAATGTTGTGTTGAGGGTAGGGAAATAACTCTTGAAGATTTTGAAAGGATATCCTCCTTGGGATTTGAAGATTTTGCATATTTTGACAAATCTGATAATACATTAAAGCTTAAAGGAGAAAGTGGAAAATGTATTTTTCTGGATGAAAATCTTAAATGTAAGATAGAGAATTCTAAACCATTAATTTGTAAACTCTTACCATTTACAATCTCGGATGTTAAGTATGGTGATGAAGCAATCATGAAGCTTAAGCTTATAATCGATTGTCCTGGTATAGGAAGGGGATTAGAGTTCAATAGAGTAAAAGAGGAGATAGAAAAATATGCTACTCAGTTTCTACATGAAAAGCAGAAATTCCTAAAGAAAATTCTAGAGGATAGAGATGAGCTATTAGAAATTTTTCGATAGTACTACTTAAATAATATAAAATAAATAATTATAATTTTTAATTTATTTAATTTATTAATTTAAAAATTTAGATCATTTTCAAAGTTAAGTGCTAAAGAAATACTTAAAAACTAAAATACCAGCAAGTTAGATCGTGAGAATTGGAGAGTTTCAAGAGTTGATTAAAGAACTCTATTTGGAAAAAGATAAAAAGAGAGGAATCGAAGGAACCTTTATCTGGCTAGTTGAAGAGATTGGAGAGCTAGCCAGATCTCTAAAGGAAAAGGAGAAAAAAAGAATTGATGAAGAGATTGCTGATGTATTTGCATGGCTTGTCAGTTTGGCAAATCTTACAGATGTGGATGTTGAGATGGCTGTTATGAAAAAATACCCTGGAAAATGTAAAAAATGTGGTGAAAAACCTTGTAGGTGTGAGGAGTTATGAGCTTTCTTATCGTTAGAGACGACGAGATAAAAAGAGGATTAACAACTGACAAGTATTTCATATGGGCTGAAAAGGTTTTAAGAGAGAAAGGTAAAAATCCTAAAGTTGTGGCTGAAGTAACAGCATCGACTTGGGGGATATTTGCTGGGTTAAATGACGTTCTTGAACTTTTAAAAGATAGAGATGTTGAAGTTTATGCAATGGAAGAGGGGACATTGTTTTTCCCGCATGAACCAGTTTTAATAATCAGAGGGAGGTATTTAGAGTTTGCAAGATTAGAAACGGCAATTCTTGGCTTTCTATGCCATGCAAGTGGAGTGGCTACACAAGCTTTTAAAACAAAACTTGCTGCTGATGATAAAATCGTACTCTCATTTGGAACCAGAAGACAACATCCCGCGATCTCAGCAATGATAGAGAGATCAGCATTTATAGGAGGGGTAGATGGAGTGAGCAACTTCTCAGCGGAGAGATATTTAGGAATAGAAAGCGTTGGTACTATGCCTCATGCACTCATTATATGTTTTGGGGATCAAGTTGAAGCTTGGAAAGCTTTTGATGAAGTTGTAGATAAAGATGTTCCGAGAATTCTTTTGATCGATACGTATTGTGATGAAAAGAGCGAAGCTATAAAAGCTATTGAAAACCTTAAAAGAGTTGATGGAGTTAGATTGGACACTCCAAGTTCCAGGAGAGGTGATATAAGAAAGATAATAGAAGAAATAAGATGGGAATTAAAAATAAGAGGACGAGATGTTAGAATAGTATTGAGTGGAGGTCTTAGTATTGAAGATGTATATAGACTTAAAGACATAGTTGACGCCTTCGGTGTGGGAACGTCGATTGCTGGTGCTCCTCCAATAGATTTTAGCTTGGATATAGTAGAGAAAGAGGGTGTTTTTTGTGCAAAAAGAGGAAAAAGAGGAGGAATGAAACAGGTTTATAGAGATTGGAGAAATTTGAGTGACGAAATAAAACTTTTTAATGAGAAGTACTCTTTGAATGATGGTGAGGAGAGAGAGGCTTTGATTAAAAAATTTTTAGAGGATGGTAGGATCTTAAAAAATACCGACATTAAAAAAGCGAGAGAAATAACAATGAAGCAAATGAGAGTTATAAAAGAGATGGGAAAGGTGCAGGATTTTATATTCAAATAGATAATATAAACATTATTATTTTAATTCTTTAAGTTTAATTTCATCTCTGACGTATTCCTTTAGAATTCTTTTTATCTCGTTTGGATTAGAGATTTTCAATCCAAAGTACTTTGCAAAGTTTTTTGTAGTTGTAAGAATTGTACTTCTACCTTCTTTTTTTACATTTATGAATTCTAATTCTTTAAGCTTTTTTACATGCTGATAGCATCTATTCCCCCTTATTCTTGCAAGATCAGATAATTTTATTGGTTGTTTTAAAGCTATTATCGCAAGAGTTCTCAAAACACCTTTTTCTAAATCTCTCTCTGTGAGATTTCTTATATACCCTGCATATCTTGGTTTTACTCTCATTAAATACTTCTCTCCAAGTTTTATTATTTCTAAAGCTGAATCTCTATTCTCATATTCATTGATTAACTCTTCAAGATGTTGAATTACTTCCTCTACTCTTAGTCCAGATAATTTTGCAATTTTAGCCGGAGTTAAAGCTTCTGATGATGAGAAAAGGATAGCTTCAACAATCTCCTTCATTCTATCCTCCTAATTTCTATATCACTTTCAAATACCTTCTCCTGTGAAATCAAGACCTTCTTTCTGAATGCTAAATGAAGAATTGAGATATAATTCTCAACTTTATCCCCTCTAATCTCAGAGAGTTTTACAACTCCCTTCTTTTTAAATATTTTGAACAGTATTTTCTCTATTTCGATTATTCGCTTTTCCAATCTCTCTTCATGTTGAACTTTAAAAGGATCTTGTAAAACAAATTTTGTGCCTTTTCTCCTCTTTCTAACTCTCTCAGCCTTTTCTAACTCCTCTATCAAGTCTTTTAGTGTTGTATATCTCCTAACTCTTTTTTTTGGAAATAAAACAAGATTTTTAATGAACTTATCCTCTTCTCTTTCGTATTGGGAGTTGTTATAAGTTTCATGTCCATTTTTTAGATCAAAATCTCCTTCAACTTTATCATCAAATTCACTATCAAATCCCTCAAAATCCTCTCCAATACTGTCATTCGTATCAGTAAAGTGGAATATTTCATTCGCAATAATATCCGACTTCATTCTCACAAGTATTGCTGCATAAAGTAAAACTCTCCCAGATATTCTCAAATCTAATTTTTTTGCTTTTTCAAGTTCGTAAAGAAATTTATCTGCAACTTCCACAACATCCACATTCCAAGGATCTATCTCTCCTTTTTTTGCTAGATTATAGAGAATTTCAACTGGATCTTCTAATATTACTTTCTGATCCCTGTCACTATCGATGTATTATCCCTCCCCAACGTTACACCTACTATCGCATCAGCCTCTTCAAGCATAGGTTTTCTTAATGATACTACTATAAATTGAGCATTTTTCGACATCTTCTTTATCAACTTCGCAACTCTAGCAACATTAACTCCATCTAAGAACATATCTATTTCATCAAAAGCATAAAATGGAGCTGGCTTAAACCTCTGAATTGCCAATATGAATGCAAGTGCAATAAGACTTTTCTCCCCACCACTCATAGATTCAAGTTTTTGTGTTGGTTTGTTGTATAGCTTTAACTTCATATGTAACCCACTATTAAAAGGATCCTCAAAATTGTCAAGATACAATGTCCCTTCTCCACCGGTAAGTTCTGATATTATCTCTTCAAAATGATTATTGATGGCATTGAAGGTTTCGAAAAATACATCCTTTTTCATCTTTTCATATTTGGCTATCCTATTGAATATCTCTTCTCTTTCCTTTTCTAAAATTAATTTTCTGGATAGTAGTTCATCTCTTCTATATTTTACATCTTCATACTCCTGAATTGCTTTTAAATTCACATCTCCGAAGTTAGCTAAGCTCCTCTCTATCTCCTCCAATCTTCTGACAGCATCTTCTTTCCTCATACTCGGTCTAATTTCAGGAATGTTAGAGATTTCGTATTCAACGTCTCTCATCGTATCCTTTCTGGCTTTAATCTTCTCCTCTATTGACGTAATTTTATATTCTAATTCTGTTTTCAGTCCTTCAAGCTTTTTAATCTCTTCCATTATACTATCTCTCTCAATTCTTAACTCTCTCACCTCATAATCGATGGCTTTTTCAACCTTTCTTAGTTCTTCAACTCTCCTTTCAAGCTCTTTACTCTTCTCCTCAGACTCCTTAATGAACTTTTCATACTGAGCAATTGTTTGCTCGATTTCAGAAACTCTCCTCTCTTTTTCATTTAAAACGCTCTCAAATTTTTCAAGTCTTATCTTTTCTTTTTCCAAATTCCCGTTTATTAACAAAAATGTCTCTTTTTTAATTTGATATTCAGACTTTAATTTTTCCAATTCCTCATTCAATCTTGATACTTCGCTTCCTTTCAATCTCTTTTCCACATCTTCAATCTTTGATATTACATGATTCATATCCTCCTCTAATTCCTTCAGATAATTTTCGGATCTTTTAACATTCTCATAGATCTCTTTTCTCTCTTCATTCTTCTTTTTGATCCTTTCTTCTATCTCTTTGATTCTGGTCTTTAATTCACTTATCTTAGCTTCATGTGATGATAGATCTTCCCTAAATTTAATAATCCTCTTTTCAATCTCTCCTATTCTATCTTGGCTAATTTTTCTCATATTTTCGATTTTTCTAAGCTCACCAAAAAGAGAGGCTTTTTTTGAATTTAAAATGGTTATCTCCTCAGATAATCTTTTTTCCAGATCTATCAATTCTTTAACTACAAAAAAACTCGATCTTCTTTTATCAACACTCCCTCCAGTTATTGCACCACTTTTTTCTATCAGATCTCCTTCGAGTGTTACAATTCTCCTACCATCCATGATTCTTTTTGCATTCTCTATTTTATCTACAACAACTGTATCTCTGAATATGAAGTTAAAAATCGGTTTAAACTTGCTATCACATCTCACTAAATTTACGGCATAATCTATTACACCACTCTCCCCAATTATTCCATTTTCAAGCTTAATTTTTGAGAAATTCTTTTTTATCTTGTTGAGAGGTAAGAATGTTGCTCTTCCACCTTTTATCTGTTTTAAATAATTTATCGCTCTAACGGCATCATCTTCATTTTCGACAACTATAAAATTTAAAGCATTTCCAGCAGCGATCTCCAAAGCTAGAGCGTATTCTTTATCAACTTCTCCAAGTTGAGATACCACTCCATATATCCCTGGAAGAGCCTTTTTTTCCTTAGCTTCAAGTATTAACTCCACTGCCTTGCCATAACTGGTTTGAGCTGTTGATAACTCAACTCTTACCTTTGCAAGCTCTAACTCTTTGTGTTTTATCTTCTCCTCAATACTTGAAATCTGATCTCTCAAACTGAAGATTTTACTATCGATTTCATTTTTCAGTTTTATCTCTGAGGAGACATCTCTTTCCAGAGTTTCAATAATAATCCTAAGTTCTTCAATCTTTTTTAAGATTTCCTTCTCATTTAAACTAATCCTTTCCTTCTCGGCTTCGAGTTCCTCTATTT
>WAJX01000209.1 GCA_015523665.1 Ferroglobus sp. | reverse complement strand
GTAAACCTCCTGATATTCTGTAGGCTTTTTTGCTAAACTTTCCACCTGCATGAAGCTTTGTCATCACTATTTCAAGTGCGGGTTTTCCTAAGCTATGCATCTCTGTTGGAATCCCTCTTCCATCATCTTCAACAGTTGCACTACCATCTTTATGCAAGATAACTTTGATATTTTTACAAAAACCAGCTAAAGCCTCATCTATGCTATTATCAACAACTTCCCACAGTAGATGGTGCAACCCTCTTACTCCAGTACCACCGACGTACATTCCAGGACGCTTTCTAACAGCTTCTATATCTCCTAGAACCTCTATTTGATCTGCGGTGTATTTCATCTCTTCACCTATTGTTAAGTAGTTTTTCACTGTTTAAAATAATTAGCATCCTCAATTTCGATACATCTCATCTCTCTTATATACCCTATTCCGATTTTTCTTTCTTTAGCTCTTTTTTTTAGCATCTTATCATTTGTTATTAAAATTGCGTTAAATTTTTCTGCGATCTCTAATAGAGAATCATCGGTTGATGTTGATGCACTCTTAACGACTTCACATTCCTGACAATTTTTTATGAGAGTTAATGCAAAATTTACAGCTCGTTTATCTCTTCCTTTTAATGAAGTTAAAAGATTGTTTAGTTCTTCAATAACTTTATCTGGAATTAAGAATTTCTTAAAGCCTAAATTCTTTAATTGAGTTATAACGTCAACTTTTTGATTAAAGATGTAGATCAATACATTCGTATCTAAGACAGCTTTTCTCATCTATCTTCATTCATCTTTCATTTTATTGTTCCAGCTCCTATTAGACGCCATCTTGAGCCAACTCTCCTACTTATTGCAACTCTTGCATTTTTTTCAGCACAAACTGGTCTTTTTAGCTTTACTTCAACTACATCATCTCTTGCGGATGTTACAATTCCAAGAGTTGTTGCAGTTCCTATACTTAACATAAGGGGTTCATTCATTTTTATCTTCTCCACGACAACCTCTTCTTCAGTTCCTATAACTCTTTCGAGGAGTTGAACATCCATTACTATATCAAAAAGAACATCTGGAAGTTTATCTGGATGGCCTATAACGTTGCCAACAAGCCCATCACTCTTTGTTAAAAAAGGATCGAGCTTTGTAGCAATACCTATAAGTCCACCAGGTGTAGCTTCGTTTACCTTTTTTCCAGAGGCCATTATACTTACAATTTCGCTGAAAAGGGATGTGTAATTCCCTCTTTCATCTCTTATCCCAGGTTTAATCTCGATCTCTTCTCCTACTTTCAAAGTCCCTCTGGATAAGCTACCCCCTAAAACACCACCTAGAAGCTTATCTGGCGGAGTTCCAGGTTTATTGACATCAAAACTTCTTGCAACATGCATTAATGGAGGGGATGTGAGATCTCTTTCTGGTGTGGGTATCGTCTCTTCGATAGCCTCTATCAATGCATCGATGTTAATTTTCTGCTGAGCTGAAATGGGGATTATTGGTGAGCTCTCAGCAATAGTGCCTTTTATAAACTCTAAGATCTCATTATAATTTTCCATGATTCTCTCTCTTGTAACTATATCTATCTTATTTTGGGCGATTACTATGTTCTCCACTCCTATTATTTCGAGAGCCATTAAATGTTCTTTCGTTTGTGGTCTTGGACATCTTTCGTTTGCAGCAATAACTAAGACTGCACCATCCATTAATGTCGCTCCACTTAACATTGTTGCCATTAAAGTTTCATGTCCAGGACTGTCGACAAAACTAACTGTTCTAAGGATCTCGGTTTCGATATTATGGATTTTACAGACTTTTTCAACTGTGAACGCTTCTGGCTCCTCGCATAAAGGGCATTTCCTAAAGGTTGTATCAGCATAACCAAGTTTAATAGATATACCTCTTTTTAATTCCTCACTATGTCTATCAGTCCATACACCACTTAAAGCTGAAACTAATGTTGTTTTACCATGATCAACGTGACCGACCATTCCTATATTAATTTCAGGTAGAGGAACATCCATGGGAGAGAGTTCTAGCAGAGATATTTAAAGTATTCCTTTAAAACAACATATCATATCTTTTAGTATATACTAATTAATTATAATTAGCTATAATATAGTATTTTATATTTTTTAATAAATTTATTAAATTTTATTTATTAATAATTTTATATATTAATTATTTTTTATGAATTTTAAATCTTCTTTAGATTATGAAGTATGATGGAATTGTCATATAATCCAAAATAAGTTGTGCTGTTTAATAATATTTATATTTATTATTAAAAATTCAAATCTTATCTGTGAAATCGTAATTATAAAATTTTTACCAACCTAAAAAGTAATCTACCGATTAAAAAAATTAAAATTTTAAAATTAAGGTCGATATATCAAATTGCTATCTAACATTATGTAAAGTGAAAAGTAGTGAAATATGTATTAAAGTTTTAAATTAACTTATTTGCTATAAATCTCCCCTCTGATTGGTTACTTTTTGATTGCTTTTAGCTATAATCTACAATAAATCAACAAAACCACAACACAATCTAACTTAATTTCTAAAACGAAAAATTATTTTAAATCTAATATTATTAAAAATTTAAAAAGAATGATTTGGCAATACAACTTGATACTCATCAAATAGTATTCAGCATTAATTATGAGTTAAGATCTAATTATAGATTGCATGAATTTAGAAATTTAAAATTTAAGTTATAAGCTGTTAAGAGATTTAAAAGTTGAGAAAAGTAGAAAGTTTCAGAGGGACTTTATTTATTATTCTTTAGATTAATAAAAATTTTATATAACTATTATCGGTTGCTAAATTCCCACATTTTTACATATATAAAATAAAAAAATAATTAATCTATTTCAACATCAAAATCTCCATTTTCTACAATTTTTACAATGCTACGCTCATGACAACTGGAACAACTCTCTTTCACATTTCTCTTTTCATGGATATAATGACATTTATTGCAAGGTATGAGTTTCTCATTATGTTCAGAATGCAATTCAGAACTTACTTTATGACAATAAAGGCATTGGAAAAATAGATTGACATTTGCTCTCTTTTTTATTTCTTCGGCACTTGGATTCTCGTAAAGATAAATTACAACGTCTCTCAAAGCTCTTGAATTAAATGGATGACAAACATGGCAATTAAACTTTCCATGTTCTGTTCTCTCTATTGAGGCTTTAAAAGGTTTCATACTATGGCATACAACACACAACTCATTTGAACTTGGAGAGTTTAAGTAGAGGTAGAAATATATTAATCCCGCTCCAACTAAAAGAATGAATAAGAACAGTCTAACATTCACCATTTTCACTAAATTAATTTTAAGTTTAGAGAATTATTAATCTTTCCCCTTAATTTTTCAACCGGACGAATTCTAATACTTCCACTCCTTGTCAAATATTTGAGACTCATAAGCTCTCTTCTCGGATTGTTCAGTTAATTTTGATTTGATAATTTGATGAGGAGTTAAGGTTCAATCTATTGAGAGAATCTGGAGATGGTAATTTTTGGGATAGCAACTTATATTCAGACTTTTTTCAAACAAGAGAACTGCGAAATCTTTTCAGAGTTTTATGTTTTTATCTCACATTACAGCTAATGGAGGTGTATAAAGAAGTCTGGGGAGAAATTATTGATTTCGACTGAGAGGGAACAAACTTTTATGGATGAAAACTCTTAAAGTAATAAAAAGTGATGAATATTTTTGCAATTGATGTTAAGAAGAACGGGCTATTTCTTATGAAAGTTTGCATAATAGGAAATTATTTACAGTTAGTCTTTCGTCAAAGTAAACACTATAAAAGCGAAACTTGCCGATAAAGCTTCTGAGCCAAAAAGCTTTGGAAAGTTAAAAGTTTGAACTCGTAGTTGAACATAAAATCCCTTAGAAGTATAGTTTAATTTAATCCTTTCAGCTCATTTAGATAACGAGTAAACTATTCTCTTACTCGATCACTTTCAAAAATCCGCTCAAAATTGTACCTATTCTGCAAATTTTTGTGTATACAAGATATTAAAGGACATTACAAAACCTAAAGGTTGAATTGCTGAGTTAAAGTTGACAATCTGTTTTACATTTTTATAATTTATAAATTTTATAATCTTATAATTAATTAAAAAATAATTTAATTATTTATTTTTTATTAATTTGTCGTGTCAAATACCAAATTACTAAAATTTATCAATCTTAATGGATGAACATTTTATTATTTACAAACCATTAAGTTATAAATAAGTATTTTATTTTGTATATGTAATCAATTAAGGAAAAATTAAATAACTATATCTCAAGCGTAAATCCATGAAATTACTGTTAATTCATGCTGACTTTATGGAATATGAAGTTAAAAGAAAAACAAAGATAGCTGAAGATTTTAATAAGAAAGGGGAGAGAATTGAAGAAGTTCTTGTAATTTTTACAGCAGTTGAGAAGGGTGATGAAGCAATAGTTGAGAAAGCTATTGGAGAGATAAGAGATGTTGCTGATAAAGTAAATGCTAAGAGAATTTTGATATATCCGTATGCTCATCTCTCATCAAATCTTGCTGATCCAGAAATAGCTATAGATATACTTAAAAAAATTGAAAGTGAACTCAGGGATGATTTTGAAGTATATAGGGCTCCTTTTGGATGGTACAAATCCTTTAAAATATCGTGCAAAGGTCACCCATTAAGTGAGCTTTCGAGGGAGATAAGGGCTGAAGAGGAGGTAGAAGTAACAAAAGCTTTGAAAGATGAAGAAAAGGTCAGGAGTTATTGGTACATCTTAACTCCATCCAAAGAGTTAGTCAGTATTGAAGATTTTGATTTTAATAGATATGAAAAATTGAGAAAATTTGTGAGTTATGAGCTTGAAAAGAGAAGGGAAGTTGATCGCATACCACCTCATGTTGAGTTAATGAGAAGACTTGAAATTGCTGATTATGAGGAGGCAAGTGATAGTGGGCATATGAGGTGGTATCCTAAGGGTAGACTCATCAAAAACCTCCTTGAAACTTTTATAACTGAGAAATGTGTTGAATATGGTGCAATGGAAGTAGAAACTCCGATAATGTATGATAGGGCCCATCCAACACTTAGAAAATATCTCGAACGATTTCCAGCAAGACAATACATAATCTCAGGGGATAAGAGAGATTTCTTTTTGAGATTTGCAGCATGTTTTGGCCAATTTTTGATGACAAGCAATTCGGTTATAACATACAAGAACCTTCCTATGAAGATTTATGAACTAACCAGATATTCATTTAGAAAAGAGCAGAGAGGTGAATTAGTTGGTTTAAGAAGACTCCGTGCTTTCACTATGCCTGATATGCATACGATAGTAAGAGATGTGGAAGAGGCCAAGAGAGAGTTCTTCAATCAGTATAAATTATCTGTTGAAGTTTTAAGGGAGATAGGTATAACTCCTGATGATTTTGAGATAGCTATAAGAGTAACAAAAGATTTTTATGAGGATAACAAAGATTTCATTCATTCTATTGTAGATGTTCTAAAAAAGCCTATACTTGTAGAGATGTGGGATCAACGCTTCTTTTATTTTGTCTTAAAGTTTGAATTTAACTTTATAGATGCTCTTGATAAAGCATCGGCTTTAAGTACAGTACAAATAGATGTAGAGAATGCGGAGAGATATGGGATATTTTACATTGATGAGGATGGTGGAAAGAAGAGGCCGTTAATTCTTCATTGCTCAGTGAGTGGTGCAATTGAGAGAGTAATATATGCATTACTTGAGAAGGCGAGTATGGATATTAAAAGTGGAAAGTTACCAATGCTTCCAATATGGCTCTCTCCTGTGCAAGTGAGGATAATCCCAATTGCAGGGAGACATATTAAAAAGGCAATTGAGATAGCAGAGAAACTTAAAAAAGAGAAGATAAGAGTTGATGTGGATAATAGAGACGAGACAACAGGAAAAAAAGTAAGAGACGCTTCAACTGAATGGATCCCTTATATAGTTGTTATTGGGGATAAAGAGGTCGAGATGGATAAAGTTAGTGTAACCATAAGAAAAGAGTCAACACTTGAAAGTCAAAAAAGAGTTGAGATGAGCGTTGATGAATTGATTGATAGAGTTAAGGAGGAGTGCAGAGATAAACCATATAAACCCTTACCATTACCGATGCTTCTATCTGAAAGAGCCACTCTTAGGTGATGTTAATGATGTTAATGTTGAGGAAATGATGTGAATAACAAAAATATGGAGTGAGATGAGATAATATGTATGTAAAAGGTAGATTTGTTAGAAAAATAAAAACAAAGTAAATTAAATAAAAAAGTAATTATAAAGTAATGTAAGTGGGTGGTGAAGTGAGAGAAGTGAAGACGTATCTTCCTTTAGTCATGGGGGCTATTGCAGGAATGATCTCGTTTTTAATTACTGGTAATCTTCGTGGAAGAGATGGGCTTGCAATAATAATACTGTTTTTATTTATTTATCTTCATAAATTTTTAATACCAAAATTTGGTGTTGAAATAGAGGCAAAAGATTGGATAGGCATATCTTTTCTAACAATTTCAAGCTGGTATATTTTGTGGACAATACTTCTCAATATATAGGGTGTCTTTATGTATAGAATTGCAGTTGTCAACAAAGATAGGTGTCAGCCTAAGAGATGTAGCTTAGAATGTATGAAATACTGCCCTAGAGTAAGGATGGGAGATGAGACTATAGTTGTTGAGGAGAAGGCTATTATAAGTGAGGAGCTATGTGTTGGTTGTGGGATTTGTGTTAAGAAATGTCCTTTTAGGGCTATTTCAATTATCGGTTTACCTCATCAACTTGAGGGTAGAGAAGTTCACAGATACGGAAAGAATGGGTTTATACTTTACAATTTACCAATTCCGAGAAGAGGTTACGTTGTAGGAATTTTAGGGCCTAACGGAACTGGGAAAACTACTGCTTTGAAAATCTTGTCAGGACAACTCAAGCCAAATCTTGGGAAAGAGGATGCTGGTTGGGATGAGATACTTGAAAGGTTTTCTGGAACTGAACTTTTTGACTATTTTAAGGCTTTAAGAGATGGGAAAGTTAGAGTTAGCATTAAACCTCAGTATATTGAAGGTATACCAAAAGTGTATAGTGGTGAGGTTTTAGAACTTTTAAAGAGAGTTGATGAGATTGGAAAATTAGATGAAATTGTTGAAAAGTTAAACCTTACAAAGTCGATTAAGAGAGATGTCAAAGAGCTTAGTGGTGGAGAGCTACAAAGAGTTGCAATTGCAGCATGTTTGTTAAGAGATGCAGATTTCTATTTTCTTGATGAAATAACATCATATCTTGATATAAGTGAGAGAGTTAATACAGCGAAGGTTGTTAGAGAAATATCGGAAAATAAGCCGGTTATGATAGTAGAACATGATATAGCAATTCTAGACATGCTTGCAGATTTTGTCCACATCAGTTATGGCGAACCAGGAGTTTATGGTGCTATTACGAATCCCAAAGGGGTGAGGGTAGGAATAAACCAATATTTGAGAGGTTATTTGAGTGAGGAAAACATAAGGATTAGGGATAAGCCGATTGAGTTTGAGGTTTTACAGCCGAGAGAAAGTGAAATTGAAAAAGTAATTGCTACTTATCCATCTTTTAAAAAATCTTATAAAAATTTCGTTCTTGAAGCTAATTCTGGGGAGATAAAAGAAGGGGAAGTTCTGGGGATAGTTGGAGCTAATGCAACTGGAAAATCGACGTTTGTGAAAGTTTTGGCCGGAGTAATTAGAGATGATGAAGAGAAAGTTGACATTAAACTTAAAGTTTCATATAAACCTCAATACGTTAAAGCTAATTCAAAGCTAAAAGTTGGAGAGTTTCTGAAAAACATAAATCCGATGATAGAATCATCTTATTACAAATCAGAGTTTATAAGACCTCTTCAACTCGAAGGAATAATGGATAAAGAAATTGATGAGCTTAGTGGTGGAGAGCTACAAAGAGTTGCAATTGCAGCATGTTTGTTAAGAGATGCAGATTTTTATCTACTTGATGAACCTTCAGCACATCTCGATGTAGAGCAACGAACTGAGGTTGCAAAGCTCATAAAGAGATTTGCGATGAATAACTCAAAGAGCGTTTTTGTTGTTGATCATGATATATATCTGATAGATATGGTGAGTGATAGATTGATAGTTTTTGATGGAATTCCAGCGAGATATGGAAAAGCTAGTAAGCCTTTGAGTATGAGAGATGGTATGAATAAATTTTTAGCAATTCTTGGGATAACTTTCAGGAGAGATGAAGAAACCAAGCGTCCACGGGTTAATAAGATAAATTCGAGACTTGACCGAGAGCAGAAAGCTAAGGGGGAGTACTATTACTATTTTTAAATTTGGCTATTTAATTATTTTTTATATGTTTATATATTTATTAAATAAATTTTATTTAAATTTATCAGAATTCGTGATTGATTGTTGATAAGATTTTGATGGATGTATTAAATAAAATAATATTATTATCAAAAATTAATATTTAAATTTTGAAATGTTTCTATGAACATTTTAGGGAGTTACATTATATTTCCATAACGTTACATAAAATTGTGGATAAAACTGGATTTGAAATTGTTTTTTGTAGAGTCTGTGAGAACTCTCTTTCGGACATCTCAGAGTTAAAATCTAAGATTAGGGGAGTAATCTCTAATAAAGCATGGGAAGCTGAAAAAAATCATGAAAAAATAAAGATTGGTGTTTCAGCGTGTCCAAATGCCTGTAGTGCTCCACAGATAAAAGATTTTGGAGTTATCGCTTTTATCAAGCCAAAATTGATATATGAAAAGTGCATGTCATGTGGTGAATGTTTTAGAGCTTGTAGAGAGAGAGCGATTTCCTTTAGCTTTAATAACTCAAATGAGAAACCCACTTTTTTATCATCATGCATAGGTTGCGGGGATTGTATGAGAGCTTGTAAATTCAACGCAATTACTGGGGATGTTTATTTTAAAGTCATCGCTGGTGGAAAGCTTGGTAGGCATCCAAAATTTGCTGAAGAGGTTTTGATAACCAAAAAAGTTGACATCGTTATTGAAGTGCTTAAAATTATTCTTGACATATCTATTAGGGCTAAAAGACGATTTAGTTACGTTAAAAATTCGTTAATGGAGTTGAGAAAACGTTTAATAGAGCGTCAAATTTTGCAAGATAGATGATAATTACAGATAATCACATGCATCTTTATAACCATTTAAGATTTAAAGCTTTAAAACAATTCAAAGATGCTGGAGGTACTCATGTATTCTTAGTATCACTTCTTAGCACACATTACAATATTTTTCCGAGAGATGGGAGAGATTTTAAACAGATTTTTGAAGAGCACGTTAAAATGGTTAAGAAAGCTAATGAAATCGTAAAGGCATATGCTATTCTTGCTGTTCATCCTGCAGAGCTTACAATTTTAGCAAGGAAGTTTGGAGTTGACAAATCTGCAGAGATAATGAAAAAAGCTTTAGAAATTGCTGGGAAATATGTTGAAGAGGGGAAAGCAGTTGCTATAAAATCTGGGAGGCCTCATTATGACGTTAGCGATTATGTATGGAAAACGAGTAATGAAATCCTTTTATATGCGTTTGAAATTGCTAAAGATGTTGGATGCGCAGTGCAAATACATACAGAAAGCTTTTCAAAAGAAGGTATGCTTGAAATCGCCAATTTGGCAGACAAAGCTGGGTTAAAAAGAGAAAAAGTTATCAAACATTTTGCCCCTCCAGCAATAAGAGAATTTGAGGAAATAGGAATTTTTCCGTCTGTAATAGCGATGGGAGATAATGTTGTAAAATCAGCTCAACAAGGAGATAGATTTTTAATTGAAACAGACTATATAGATGATAAGACTAGGCCTGGCAGTGTTCTTGGTCCTAAAACTGTTCCTAGAAAAATTAGAGAACTTCTTGAAAGAGGGTATGATGAAGATTTGATCAATATTATTTGTAAAGAGAATGTTGAAAAGGTTTATGGTATAATCCTATAATATTTAAACAATTCAAACCAACAAAATTTATGGAATACATCTCTCACCCTCTGATCAAGCCAAAAACAGTTGAAAGGAGAGGCTATCAATTATCGCTTGCAGCTTCAGCATTGATGAGGAACACGCTTATTGTATTACCAACTGGGCTCGGGAAAACTGTGGTTGCATTACTTGTAATTGCTTCACGCCTTCTTAATGAAGGAGGAAAAGTCTTGTTTCTTGCTCCAACAAAACCTCTTGTTGAGCAACATGCTAATTTTCTTAGGAAAACCCTAAATATTGAAGAGATTATAGCTCTTAGTGGAGAAATTCCTCCAGAAAAAAGATTTGAAATGTATAAGGGAGCTAAGGTGGTTGTCTCCACACCACAAGTTATTGAAAATGACATAATATCTGGCCTATCATTAAAAGATTATACGTTAGTCGTTTTTGATGAAGCTCACAGAGCTGTCGGAAATTACTCTTACGTGTTTATAGCTAAAACTTATATGAAAGAAGCTGAAAAACCTCTGATACTTGGTATAACAGCTTCTCCAGGAAGTGATGTTGAGAGGATAAAGGAAGTCATGGAAAACTTGTATATTGAAGAAGTAGAGGTTAGAACAGAATATGATAGAGATGTTAGGCCCTACGTTTCTGAGAGAAAGATCGAATGGATAAAAGTAGAAATGCCAGAGGAGATTAAGATAATTAAAGAAACATTTGAAAAAGTTTTAGAGATTAGATTTAATAGATTGAAAAAACTTGGTTTTGAGATAGATGAGAATATGAGTAAGAAAGAACTTCTATCGATGCAGGAAGTGATACAAGCTCAGGCTATTGAAACTGGAGATCAGAGTTATTATGAAGCCCTCTCTATTTTAGCGGAGATACTCAAAGTTCATCATGCTATAGAACTCTTAGAAACTCAAAGTATAGAATCTGTAAAGAGGTATTTAAAAAGACTTTTGAATGAAGCTAAAGGTAGAGGTAGTAAAGCTTCAAAATCTCTTATAGAGGATCCTCTTTTCAGAGAAGCAGTGGTTAGGACAATTAAAACTAATGTTGATCATCCCAAACTAAAAAAGCTTTTAGAGGTTGTTAAAGAGCAGTTTGAGAAGAATGAGGATTCGAGGATAATAGTATTTGCAAATTTTAGAGATACGGTGGAGAGAATAGTTAAAGAGCTTAAAATAGCTGGATTTAAAGCTGAAAAATTTATAGGACAAGCTAATAGAGAAAATGATAGAGGAATGAAGCAAAAAGATCAAATTGAAACTTTAGAAAGATTTAGGAGAGGAGAATTAAAAATCTTAGTTTCAACCAGTGTTGGTGAGGAGGGCTTAGATATACCTTCTACAGATCTTGTGATTTTTTATGAAGCTATTCCATCTGAGATAAGAGCCATTCAGAGAAAAGGGAGAACCGGTAGGGGTAAAGAGGGGAGAATAGTAGTTTTAATTACAAAAGAAACTAGAGATGAAACGTACTATTATTCAAGTCTGAGAAAAGAGAGAACAATGTATGAAATGCTCTATAAACTTAAGGAAATGATGTCAAAGAGAGAGTATGAAACTCTTGATAGATATATGGAATCTGGTATCGTTATATATGTAGATTCTAGGGAAATGAAATCTGGTGTAGTGAGGAAATTATATGAGAGTGGTGTAGTTGTTAAGATAGAAAATCTTGAAGTTGCAGACTACGTTTTGAGTGATAGAGTTGGAGTTGAAAGAAAGAGTGTAGACGACTTCTTAGAGAGTATAATAGATAGGAAAAGAGACATATTTAATCAGCTCATCAATTTAAAAAAGAACTATTCGAGACCTTTGCTTATAATAGAAGGAGATAACCTCTATACAAAGAGGAGAATTCATCCATCAGCTATAAGGGGCGCTTTGGCATCAATTGCAATTGATTTAGGAATTCCGATAATTTTCACGAAAGATCAGGATGAAACAGCGGAGATGTTGATGACTATAGCCAGGAGAGAACAGGAATACAGAGAGAGGGAGATAACTCTTCATAGTGAGAAAACAAAAAGAACATTGAAAGAGGAGATGGAATATGTTGTATCAGCGATGTCTGATGTTGGGACGGTAATAGCGAGAAACCTACTCAAAGAGTTTCAGACGATAGAGAGAATAGCTACGGCAAGTGTGGAGGAGCTAATGAAAGTTCCAAAAGTTGGAAAAAAGATAGCTGAAAGAATAAGAAAACTGATGACCACTCCATATGATGAGGCTGATAGGATAGATTAATTTTTTAAGTTTTTTCGATCAAACTTCGATCAAACTTAAATCATACCGGTTACAATTATGGATTGTTATCATTTTATTTTTTATTATTTATTAATTCTATTTAATTAAAATTATTGTTTAGATCATTAATTCTTTCTCTTTCTTTTTGATATACTCTTTAAATGCATCAATCTCATCTTGATTCGGTTTTCTTGAGAAAAAAAGCTCTATAAATGCCCAATAATACCCGTAGAGCAGTCCTTTTATAAAATCTTTATTTTTAAGTGGGAGATCATTTATCTCTATATTGATGGATAGTTCATCTAATTTTCTTTTTAAAAGACTATCCATTTCTGGCATGATATCAATTTGGTAAAAAACTTAAAACGTTTTACTCTCATTGCATAATGTTATATTGCCATAAATTTATTATAAATAAATATAATAATTATATATAATAATTTTAAAAATTTATTTGGATAGCTATTTATTGGGTATATGAGATAAAGAATAATTGATTTAATTCAATTTTGCAACTACCAAAACCCTTAAATAAAAAAGGTAATAACTTATTTTTAAGCCAGGGTGGCAGAGTGGCTATGCGGGGGACTGCAGATCCCCTGACCCCGGTTCGAATCCGGGCCCTGGCTTGAGTAGATTTTAACCTTATTGTGTTTATGATGTATTTATGAGGTTAATTTTAATATTGCTAATTTTAATATTTTTGTTTTAGAATTTTGTTTAATTTATTATTGTATTAATATTGATTAATATTTATATATTTTAAAAAGTAAATCGAAAACAAAAATGTTGAATTGTGTATGTATAAACCTCATCGATCTTGTATGTGATATAAAATATATAAAAATAAATATAAATTAAAATAGAATATAGTAAAAATAAATACGAGAATGATAAAGTTAAGAATTTTGAAAGTATAAATTTTTAAAAGATCACACTTTAAATAAAAATATGAATATACGAGGATTGTTTATTTTAGTTATAGGCCTAACAAACTTTTTGACTTTTATATATTCAATTTTAGTAGCATTATACTTCAGTCAAGATGATTTTATTCAATTTATGAGTTTTACTTGCTTAAGTGGTTCACTTCCATTAATTATACCTACCACTTTCAGTTTGTGCTACTATAAACATCTATCAAAATATAAAAACGAAGATAAAGGTAGCACGATTAGCCATTTAATAATTACTTCTGAAGATTTTGCGAAGAAATACAACATATCTTTAAAGAAATTTTATATATTAATTGTTCCATGTATGATAATTTTTATTTTACTATCTCTTTTTCCAAGTTTCATCTATCACCATTACTTTCATCCTTTAAAACCACTTGAAGCTCTGGCAATGGTAATTATTGCCTATATAAACGTTCTAATTTTTGCGATATTTATGACTTACATCGAATTCAGTGGGAAATGGGTTGAATTATTATAAAAATTACTGTTTCTTTTTCCTATATTTTTTATTTTATTAAATTTATTAAACTTAAATATGTGATGTATTGAGCAAGATTTTTATCCAATGAACTAATGTAACATAAATAAAGAAGAAATTATACTTAAAAATAGCAAACCACTCTTTGAAAATGGATATTAGGATGAGAAATCAGAGTGAAGATCATTTAGTTATTTAACTGTGAAACATTCTGAGGGAGTATGTGAAATTTACTAGAGACAATTTGAGGTAGCTGAAGACACTAAAATCCTTTTAAGTCTTGATGAGGCAGATGATAGAAAAGTTAGAAAGGTATAAAGAGTCAGATGGTTAAAAGAATTTTTATATATTGATTATTTTTATATTAATATTTATAAACTTCAAAGATTACTGATTATTAACTAAACTCTTTTCTTTTATATTTCAAAATAGAGTAAAAATGCAAAAACACAAAGAAGAACAACACTATTAGGTTATGTGATCTAAATACTTAAAAGCTAAAGAAAATCTAATTCTTTTTATATTCATAGCATTTACATCTAACTTTAAATATTCACTTTTCAAGCTATTATAAAATTTGATTTAACTTAAATTTCTCGTGATTTTTAAGAAAGATAAGGAGATTATTATCAATTTTTCAAGAGTTGTCGGCTTATAGAAAAATGATAGAAGAAGCTTCATAAAATTAAAAAGATCGTAGAGATGTATTTTGAGAGGAGAAGTTTAGACAAGCTTGAAGTATATTAGTTATCAGAAGACTGAAATAGAGTATGTAAAAGCCAATCTCTGATACTAATCTCTGTGAAGTGAAATCTGTTTGAGTTTTTCAAATGGTTGGGATTATATGTGAGAATGAAAGACTCTCATGTTAAGGTTAAAGTCTAAGATTGAGAGT
>WAJX01000208.1 GCA_015523665.1 Ferroglobus sp. | reverse complement strand
GATTTTAAGCGTGACCATATTTGAGAAAATGCCTATTTTACAGGCACTTACAGATTCGGGTTGCAAATCCTGCGGCTCTGTTTCGTCTAACCAGTTGATTTTATTTGATAATTATGTCGGACAGTAGTGATAGGATTGAAAAAAATGGAGTTGAAAGAAATTTTTGAAAAAGCTAAGACATTACATGAGAACAAAAATTATAAGGTAGTCATTTCATTACTTATCCCCTTGATAGAAAAAGAAAATAAAAATTGTCAAGAGTATCCTTTGATGTTGTATATGATAGGGAATTCTTATTTGCAATTAGGTAGATCTTTCATGGCAATAAATTACTTAGAAAAATTTATTGCTATATCTGACAACAGAGAAAAGTCAGATATTTGGTATAAGGCTAAAAGAAAGTTAGCAGCCTGTTATATCAATTGTGGACTTTTTGATAAAGCAATTAATTGTTTAAAAGTTGCTTTAAATTATTATTATCTAAAAAACGAAAAAAAAGGCATTGGTATATGTTTATCACATTTTGGTTTACTTCACTATAAGTTAGGAAACTATGAGACTGCCGAATTTTATTTAACTGAAAGTTTAAAACATTTAATTATTAAGAAACAAGAAAGAAATGAGTTGATTATAGAACTATTGAGTAGAGACAAGGTTATTAATATTTACGAATTACTATCACTAATTAAAATAATCAAAAAAGATTATAAAACGGCTGAAAAATATTTAAAATATGCTTTTGAAATCTCAAATATATCTCCACCACAAAACAAACCTTCTTTATATATTACTTTAAGTACACTGTATGCAACAATAAATAATTTTGTAGCTGCTATTAACAATTGTCAAAAAGCATTAACTTATTTAAATAAAAAAAACAATATAAATGATTGGTGTGAAGCAAATAGATTGCTTGGTGAGTACTATTATAAAACTGGAAATTTACAAAAAAGTATTTTGCATTTAAATGAAGCTTTAGATATTTGTTCTAATACAAAAATTATCGTTAAAAATGATATTCATAGATGGATAGCTTGTAAGAAAGATTTAAGTTTAACGTTAAAGACATTTTACACTTCGTATCCAAATACAAATGATGAAGTAGAATTCTTCAATTATCTATCAAAAGCGGTTGAATATGAAAGTAAAAGAAATAATTTAAAAGCCTACGAAAACTATAAAAAATCAATTGAATTGTTTTTTGAAAATCATAATGAAAAAACTTTGGAAGAAGAGATTAGAGAAAAGATAGACTCTACTTTATTCCACAGTATATTAAATGAGATAGTTCCTTTTCTTCCTAAAGATACTATAGAGGTCTGTCTCAGACTAGCAGAAGAACAAGAAGACGAGGGTTATTATGAAGAAGCATTTATAATTGCTGAAAAAGGCAAAGCAAGAACTCTTCTAAATAACATAAATAAAAACATCAATAAAGAGGATCTAGAAAGGAACATAAAGAAAAGAACAAAACAACTCAAAGAGGAAGTAGAAGGACTAAAGGCAGAACTTCAGGAGCTAAAGAATAGTATTGATGCTCTAATGGAGAAGAGGGAAAGACTCTCAAGTAATTTTCTCCTGAAAATTCTACTCTTTCCGTATTTACTTTATCTGAGGTATACAGAAAACAAACTAACAAGACTTTTTAAGCAGAAAGACAGGAAAAGAAGGAATCTTGAGACAAGGATAAAAGATATAAAGCAGAGGGAGGAGAGGCTGTTCAGGCTTGAGATACCCGGGGTGGAGAAACTCAAGGAGGAGCTGAGGGGGTATGCCTCTGGGAAGAAGATGATGCTGCTTGAGTATTTCTTTTTGAGGGGAGACAGGTATGTGGTGTTTTACCTTCCTTTGTGGAAGGAAGGGGAGAGGATAAAGGCGAGGGAGGTTAGGCTTGACATTGGGGCATTTGAGATGATTAAAGAGGCGATAGGGGAGTATCATGAGTTGTTAGAAAACAATGCCATAGAAGAAGCCCTTGAAAGGCTTGATGCGATAAACAGGGTCACCTATGATAACTTCATCAGGCCTGTAGAGGACATACTGAATGGGGAATCACCAGATGCACTGCTTGTGGTGCCCACAGAGTTCATGTATGAGTTGCCTTTTTCGAGTGCCTACGATGAAGAGCGAAAGAGGTATCTGATAGAGGACTATGGAGTGTGTTATCTGATTTCATCCTCAATGGCAACAGTGCTGCAGAGGGATTTGGGATTTAATGGGAAGGCATTGTTAATGGCAAATCCGAAGGGGAACCTTGAGTCAGCGGTAAATGAGGTAACCGAAGTTGAAAAAACAATTGAGAAGTTAAAGAGTAAATTAAAAAATAGAGTAAAGAGATTAAAGGTAGAGAAATACCTATATGGAGCAGCAATGAGAAGTGTATTTAGAGAACTTGCAAAGGAGCAGGGCATAATCCATATGACCACGCATATGAAGTTTAACAGAGAGTGCCCATTGGATTCATACATAGTGTTTTCTGATGGCAGCTTAAAGCTAAGGGAGTTAATAGAAAAGGTACCAATGGAGCAAACGATGATGTGTGTGCTGAGCGGATGTGAAAGTGGAAGAGCAAAGGTTCAGAATGGTGATGAGGTATTGGGTTTACAGACTGGAGTGCTTTGTGGAGGGGCGCTATCGGTGATATCAGCGCTATGGAAGATAGATGATCAGGCGACGGCAGAGATAATGAGGAGGTTTTACACAAATC
>WAJX01000207.1 GCA_015523665.1 Ferroglobus sp. | reverse complement strand
ATATATACCATTATCTATCCAATTATCTGTTAAATCATCCCAGAGTTTTTTAAGTATTTCCAAACATTCCTTTCTGCAAAATTTGATTCCGGTCAGTGATTGATACAACTTTTCTAAAAATTCCAGTCTCCTATTCAAATATCTGGTTGAAGGTTTAAATCCTATTATTCCCTTTTTCCTGTCTGATTCAGAAAATTTGAATTTATACTCCTTATTTTTAGGTTCAAAAAATGAATTTTTATGGGGTCCCTCAGCTTTATCGGGAAACTTTACTGCCATATTATATCTCATCGTATTTAACATCATCCAATATAAATTCTTAATTTCCTCCTCTGTTAAATTCCAAGGTGGACTCTTAAGCTCCTTTAAGAGTTGCCAATTTTTTGGAAATATAGGTTTAAATGTAATCAATCCAACCCCTTCAAGCGATGTATTTCTATCCCACATATTGAAAAACTCAAGCAATATCCAATTCCATGCTTCTTTTAGCTTTTCCTTGTCATCCATTTTTCTACTGAATATCTCATACTGCTCAGCTAATTTAACTAAATCCGAACATAATGAATTTAACCTGTAATCCACTAAATTCTGATTCTCACTAATTGCTTTGTAAATGAGATGTTTGAAAAGTATCCTCTTATAAGTATGTTCAAAATAAGGGGCAAAAAATGCTGCATCCTGTCTGCTATCTGAAAATATTAGTATCTTTCTATCTCTTGGCTTATTTTTATATAAATTCTGGTATAGAGAAGTGGCTATCACTGAAGCTGGTGCATCCTTTAAAAAAATAAATTGACGAACTATATTCCTTTTGGGATTTACAACCTTACATACATAACATTTATGAAGCTCATCATCATCACCACTTGGCTTCATCTCTTTTAATACCAATATTCCACCACTTTTTCTCTCACAATTACAATTTGGCTCATCCTCTGATATAGTCCCACATTGAACACATAACTTCCATATACCTCCTTCCCTTGCTATGTCCTTATCAATACTTATGTATTGGTCCTCATCATCCTCTGCCTCTATCTCCTTTTTACCTTCAATAATTGCAAAATAACTCACTCTCCCTTTTTTACCCCTCCTTCCTGAAAGAAAATCTTCACCGTATGCAAAAACAAGTTTGTTATTAACAATTTTACCCACTAAATATTCATGTCCACATCTGGTACAACAAGCAAGCTCAAAAACTGGATAACCTTCCTTAGTTATCTCCCTCCTCTGAAGATAAATCCTTTTCTCTGGATAAAAAGAAATAAACGCCCCTTCTGTTGCACGAATAAAAAAATGATACCTTGCTGGTAGTAGTGGTGCAGATTCATTATCTACTCTTGCCTTGATCAATAAATTCACTAATCTGGTTAAATTTTCTAACTTCTTAACCTCTGACTCCCCTTCAGAATTGAAAATCACACTACATTCTTTCAAATCTTTTGCCCCTTCTTCAAGTAATTTCCTCAATTTAATAACCCTCTCATCTCTTGATAATAAATAATAAAGAAATCTCTCAGCACTAAAACTATTGTTCTTTCTTACTTCATTGATTATCTCTTCTGGAACATATTCTTTCGCTATCTTAAAAAGATAATTCATCTTATTTTGATCACTGAAATTATTTATAATCTCTTCAAGCTTTTTATAAAATTCACTTTTAGGTAAAAAAGTATTTTTTTGAACCTTTATTTCTATTCTTTCTCCTTTTATTATGTCCTGTCTTCTGGTATCTTCTTTTTTCCATTCAAATTTCTCACCAAATAAATTCGTCGCAAAATAAGCCACTTTCGGAAAATCTTTCTCATCATTAACAAGAGTTGCACTGGTGGCAATACATTGAATATCACCTTCCATATTCTCACAAACTCTATCTTTTAAACGTCTTATTAGCATTGCTATTTCAATACCCATAGCTCCGTTATAAATGTGTGCTTCATCCAGAACTAAAAATTTCCAATATTTAGAATACTTACCATCAAAAAAGGGTGAATCTGCAGGCCTTAACAACATATATTCAAGCATAGTGTAATTGGTAAGCAATATATGAGGTGGACTCTCTTGCATCTCCTCTCTTGACAGTAACTCTCCTCTCACTGGCTCCTCATCAGGAAACATCTTCTTAAATGTCTCTATTGCATCTTCTCTTTCATATCTTGTCTCTCCAATATACCTTCCAAAAGTTATTTTTAATTCAGGAATATTTTTCTCTATTGCCCTTGCTATCCTTCGAAGCCTGTTCAACTGGTCATTAGCTAAAGCATTCATCGGATATAACAATAAAGCCCTTACTCCTGGCGTTAACTCACCCCTTTCATACTCCCTTATCAAATGATTCAAAATTGGTATCAAAAAACACTCTGTTTTTCCACTCCCTGTACCTGAGGCTATTACTATGTTCCTTTGATTTAATACTTTTCTTATCGCTTTCTCTTGATGTAAATAAAGAGGTACTCGCTTTAAATATGGCATTGCATCATAAATAAATCTCTCAATCTTTTCACTCAATAATCCCTCTTTTACTAAATCTCTTAAATAACATCCTGATTTAAAAGGTGGAGTGGCTTCAATAATTGGTCCTTTAGTTAAATTGAACTTGCTAAGCTCCTTTAAAAATAATTCCCTTAATTCGGGATTCTTTAGATGAAATGTGCTTGCTAAATACCTGAGATAATTCTGTCTTACCTCTTCTGTTAATTTAATAACATTGAAACTCATTTTAACACCTCCTTTCTAAATTTTTCTAATTCTTTAATGTTTTCTTTATGTAAACTATTTCTCCTCTTATCATATGGTATCCCTAATTTTTTTGCTAAATACGGTGTAAAGCCTGCTTCTATTAATTCTCTTTTGCTATAACCCTTACCTCTCC
>WAJX01000206.1 GCA_015523665.1 Ferroglobus sp. | reverse complement strand
GTTACATATCCTATCCAAATCTTTGGGATTCAACCCAGATAATTTTATTCTGGCTTTATACCCCTTAACAGCCATAATCAACACCTGAATAAAAAATAATTAATTAAAAGTTTTACATGTTTCCTTCACTTTCCTTTTACAATCTTTCACCATTATTTTCTAGGAGTTAAATCAAGAACCATCCCTGCTGCGACGGTCATACCCATGTCTCTTACAGCAAATCTACCCAATGGTGGAATTTCTTTTACTTTTTCAATAACCATCGGTCTTGTTGGTTGAAGTTTTACAACAGCTGCATCTCCTGTTTTTAAGAATTGTGGATTCTCTTCTTTTACTTGTCCAGTTCTGGGATCAACTTTTTTCTGTAATTCAACAAATTGACAAGCTATTTGAGATGTATGTGCATGAACAACAGGTGTGTAACCAACTGTTATTGCAGTGGGATGTTGAAGAACAACTATCTGAGCTGTAAAATCTTTTACAACAGTAGGTGGATTGTCTGGATGTCCGCATACATCTCCTCTTCTCAGATCGTTCTTAGAAACACCTCTAACATTGAACCCTATATTATCCCCCGGATATGCTTCATTCAGAGGTTCATGATGCATCTCTATACTTTTAACCTCACCACTCACTCCTGCGGGTTCAAACACAACCTTATCTCCAACTTTAAGTACTCCACATTCAACTCTGCCTACTGGGACTGTCCCAACTCCACTAATTGAGTAAACATCCTGTATTGGAATTCTCAATGGTTTATCGATCAATTTCTCTGGTGGTTTAAGCATATCTAAAGCTTCAAATATTGTTGGCCCATTATACCATGGAGTTTTATCACTTCTCTTTAGAACGTTATCACCATAATATGCAGAAACTGGAATCATTGGAACTTCTTCTGGCTTATAGCCAACAAGCCTTATAAGCTTTGCAACATCCTCTTTTACCCTCTCATAATCTTTTTGTTCATAGTTAACTCTATCCATTTTGTTTATTGCCACAATTAGCTGATTGATTCCAAGTGTTCTTGCCAGAAACACATGCTCTTTGGTTTGAGCCATCACTCCATCAACAACATCAACAACGAGGATTGCTGCATCAGCCTGAGAAGCTCCAGTGATCATGTTCTTTATGAAGTCTCTATGGCCAGGACAGTCAACAATCGTTATCTCATACTTCTGCGTTAGGAATTTTCTATGAGCAACGTCAATTGTTAATCCTCTTTCCCTCTCTTCTTTTAGTCTGTCCATAACCCATGCAAATTCAAAAGTAGCTTTTCCTTTTTCTTGAGCCTCTTTTCTGTATTTTTCAATTATATGCTCTGGAATTTCTCCAGCATCATATAACAGCCTACCAATTAAAGTAGATTTCCCATGATCCACATGACCAATCATGGCCACATTAATGTGCTCCTTCTCCTTCGGCATATTTCACCCCCTCCTTTCCTCTTTCTAATTCTTCTATATCTTCTTCACAGCAGAAAATCGAGAAGGTATATAAAACTTTCAGTGATGAATATTGAGCTATTGTTTATGAGTAAAAGATAGAAGATTGTTGATCCTGAGTTCGCCCAATTTAGGAGAATTCTCATTAGCTTAGCTTAAAATGTTTGATAATACGTGCCTTTATTAATTTTCCATCTGTTTATTATTTTTATGCTTTATTTGAGTTTTAAGAGTAATTTCAGTTAAAGCTTAAGAGATGTTAATTTAAAAATGAATAAACAGGAGATCTAACCAAATTAGCTTTTTAATCCCCTTAGAAGTTCTAACTCTAATTTTAGAACTTAATTACAACTTTCTTTTTATTTTTATCATTCTTATCTCACTCTTCCCCAAATTTTTTACCATATTTATTTACACATTTTGTGAGAATCCCTAAAACTCTTTTATAGGCTCAACAATGACTATATCTTTTATTGAATCTTTTACACTATTACTTATTTCTAAGATGAGAAAACATGATTTTTTATCAAACTACTGTTTATCAATTAATGATCACTATTTATT
>WAJX01000205.1 GCA_015523665.1 Ferroglobus sp. | reverse complement strand
TTAGATTAAATGAAGATATATCTTGATAATTGCAGTTTCAATCGTCCTTTTGATTTTCAGGGTGATATTAAAATTCATCTTGAAAGTGAAGCAAAATTATATATACAACAGTTAATTATAGAAAAGAAAATATCCTTGGTATGGTCATATATTTTAGATTTTGAAAATAGAAATAATCCTTTCAAAGAAAGAAGATTAAAGATCGAAAGATGGAAAACATATGCAATTGAAGATGTGGAAGAAAATGATATAATTATATTAGAAGCTAAAAAATTAGAAAATATTGGATTAAAGAAAATAGATGCATTACATTTAACATGTGCAGTTTATAGTGGGTGTGAATATTTTATAACAACAGATAAAGGTATTTTAAAAAGAAAAAACGAGATTAAGGATATTGTTGTAACAGACCCCATAAATTTTATTAAGGAGGCATTAGATGTTGAGTGAGACAGAATTAAAAATAAAAGGATATAAGATATTAACTGAAAATCTTGGAGAAGTTGAAGCAGAAAGATTTATAACAATAATTCAAAGAGAACAATTTGATTATACAAAATGGCGACAGGAGAATTATCCAGATGCTGAGTCGGTTGAGGCATTAAGCAAAGAGGCTATGAAATTTAGAGAGAAAAGTAGAAAATAATTCTAACGAACCGCTACACCTGACCGTTATTTCGCTGCGGCCTTCGGCCTTGCTCATAACGGCAGGTGAGTTCAGATGTTAGAACTACAGAAATGAAAATAAAATATTCTCGTCATGCAAAACGGAGGGCAAAGCTTTATAGAATCTCTTTGGCAAATATAGAGAGCCTGCTTAAGAGTTCAAAATTAATTCAAGGGAAACAAGAAATTGTGAAACCCATGGAGGGATATAATCTTCCAATAAAAGTTGTTGTAGATAAGGAAAATGATATAATAACAGTAATCACGGTATATCCATTGAAGAAGAGGAGTAAAAGATGAAAGTATATTATGACAAAGATGTTGATGCACTATATATAAAATTAAGTAACAAAAAGCCTGAGGGAGTAATAGAAATTTCTGAAGGTGTAAATTTAGATACCACAAAAGACAATAAAATTGTAGGCATTGAGATTTTAGATGCTTCAAAGAAGATAGACCTTAAGTCTATACTTTCATATACATTAGAAATAGACAAGAAGAAGGCATTAGAGAGTTTTGTCTGACAACCCTTTCCTGCGGACGGCTAACGCCGCTGCAGAAATTGGTGTTATGTGTAAAATAAAAATATAACTAACGAAAAGGTGGTGAAAGATATGGGAACTAAACTTACAGCGATTTTTCAGAAATCGCCATATGGATATATAGGATATGTCGAAGAACTGCCTGGAGCTAATACTCAAGGAAAGACTCTTGAGGAGACGAGGAAGAATTTAATAGAGGCTATTAGGCTTGTTTTAGAGGCAAATAAACAGCTTATGGAAGAAGAACTTAAAGGCAAAGAAGTTACCAGAGAGGAAATTGGAGAAGTTGTGGTTTGAAAAGAAGAGATTTAATTCGTCATCTTGAAAAGCATGGATGTGAGTTTTTGAGAGAAGGAGCAAATCATACAGTTTATTTAAATCGTAAAGAGAAAAAGGTTACCACAATTCCAAGGCATAGAGAAATTGATGAATATTTAGCAAAGAAGATTTGTAAAGATTTAGGAGTACCAAAACCATAACGAATCGCTACACCTGACCGAAAATGCAGTGGCATTTTCGGCAGGTGAGTTCAATGTTATGGTAAAATAATAAAAGGGTCAATTATGCCAAAGGTGGAAGACATAAAACAGGAGATCGAGAAACTTTCAGAGGAAGAATACAGACAGATTAGAAACTGGCTGTTGGAGAAAGACTGGGCAAAATGGGATGAAGAGATAGAAAGGGATTCTCAGGAGGGGAAATTAGACTTTCTTATTGAGCAGGCAAGGAAAGCAAAAAGAGAAGGAAAACTTAAGTCATTATAAATGCATAAGACAACTGATGAATTCTGGGAGGGATTCAGTAATCTACCAAAAAGTGTTCAGGAAAGAGCCAAGAAACAATTCGAATTACTTAAAGAAAATCCTTCACATCCATCACTGCATTTTAAAAAGGTGGGCAAATTATGGTCAGTAAGGATTTCAGATTTTTACAGAGCACTTGCAGTAAAGGATGGAGAAGATTATATCTGGGTATGGATAGGAACTCATGATGATTATGAAAAAATAATAAAAAGAAAACCATAACGAATCGCTACACCTGACCGAAAATGCTGCCGCATTTTCTGCAGGAGAGTTCAAATGTTATGATATAATAAACAAAGAAAACATCCTTATTCGGAGGACAGATGAGCCTGGCAGAAAAGATAATTGAAAAGGTTAAGTCACTGCCAGAAGACAAGCAAGCAGAGATATTAGACTTTGTTGATTTTCTTTCAAAAAAAGCAAATGAGGAAGAAAGAAAACAGTGGAGCCAGTTCGCTCTTGAGGAGGCTATGCGAGGACTGGAAGAAGAAAAAACTTTATATACGGTAGAGGATATAAAGGAAAAATATTAAATGATTCAAGAGGGAGATGTAGTTCTTTTCCGATTTCCACAAACAGACCTGCAGGAGGGAAAACTAAGACCAGCACTTGTGATAAAAAGAGTTCCTGGGGAATATGAAGACTGGTTGATATGTATGATTTCTTCCAGAATATCTCAATACAATGAAAAATTAGATGAAATAATTACACCAGATGTTAAGGATTTTCAAGATTCAGGGCTTAAGACAGAAAGTGTAATAAGAGCAAGCAGGCTTGCAGTAGTTGAAAAAGAGATAATAGTTGGAAAAATTGGAAATATATCTCCTGAACGATTGAGAAGAATTAAAGAGAAATTGGTGAAATGGATAATGGAATAATAACGAACCGCTGCACCTGATCGAAAATGCTGTCGCATTTTCGTCAGGAGAGTTTGGATGTTATAGTAAATATAAAAAACAATAACGCGAGGTTAGCAATGAATACGGTAAAAGAAGAAGTTAAAACTTTACTGGAAAGACTTCCAGATGATTGTACTATTGAAGATATTCAATACCATCTGTATGTCTTAGAAAAAATCAAAAAAGGAATAGCGCGCGCTGAGAAAGAAGGGACTATTTCCCATGAAGAAGTAAAAAAGAGATTAAGTAAATGGATTACAGAATAGTATGGTCTCCCGAAGCGATAGAAGATATTGAGTCTATTGCAGATTATATAGAAAGAGATTCAAAGTTTTATGCAAAGTCTGTAGTGAATAAGATTTTTCAATCAACAGAGAAATTGAAGGAATTTCCGAAAATTGGAAGAGTTGTCCCGGAAATACGGAGAGAAGATATAAGGGAGTTGATAGTCTATAGTTACCGTCTTGTCTATCAGGTGAAAGAGAGACAAATATTAATAATTGCAGTGATACATGGCAAAAGAGAGTTTGAAGATGCAATAGAAGGAGGATACAGAATTTCATAACAACCCTTTCCTGCGGACGGCTAAAGCCGCTAAATTTAAATTGTATGAGCATGAAGGAATATCCTAAGCCATATGAAATAATGGAATTATTGTCTGAAAATCTTAATAAGGCATATTTAAACCAAACAAAGAGATTCGAGGGAATAATCCAATTCTATTTGACCCATAATGATAATAATATTGTTTGTCATTTTAAAATTACCCAAAACGGTGTTTTTTTCATAAAAGGGATTTCAGATAGTGCTGATGTAACGGTTAAGGCATCTTTGTATAATTGGCTCGATTTAGCTGCAGGTAGATTAAATCCAGTTCTGGGAGTGCTTACAAGAAAACTAAAGTTTTCTGGCAATATATCATTTCTTAAAAATTTCATGGGAGCATGTAAGTTTGAAGTAAATATAGATGATTTTGATGATCCAGTAACAAATTTCGAAAAAAATCCACAAAAATACTGGAGAAAACCCCAGAAAATTCTTATTATCAACGCTTCTCCAAGAAATGAAAGAAGATATACTTATTTTTATTTGCAACCCTTTATAAATGGGCTTTGTTCAGGTGGGGCAAGTTGTGAAATAATTCATTTGTATAAATTAAAGATTAACAGATGCACTGGATGCTGGCATTGCTGGCTGTCTGGGACTGGCAACTGTATATTTGACGGAAAAGATGATTTCAAAGAAGTCCAACAAAAATACGAAGATTCAGATCTGGTTGTATTTGCATTCCCATTATATACAGATGGCATGCCTTCTGCGTTGAAAGACTTTTGGGAGAGAATGGTCTCATCCAACTATCCATATATGGTAAAAGGCATTTACAAAACACGACATCCAAGAAGGCAAAAAAAACAAAGAGCAGCTGTTATATTTTCAATTTCTGGTTTTATGGAAATTGAAAACTTTTCTGCTGTTTTGTCTCATTTTAAACAGATATCACATAATGATCACCTTCCAATTGTAGCTGAGATCCTGCGACCAGCAGGGATGTACTTATATAATAATCCATTGCTTTATAAACAGCTAAATCGCATTATAGAGGCTCTTGAGAAAGCTGGTGCTGAGGTTTTTGAATTTGGAAAAGTTTTAAAAAAAACTCAGAAGATTATAAGCCAAAAAATCGACAGTATTGAAAATTTCAGACAAAGATCTAATTTCTTCTGGTCTGAGAAGATAAAGGAAGGTGAAAAAACATATTGAAATAGAGGTAAATATTAGCTCATGGAATTTGTAATATACAGTTATCTTAATCGTCATCCTTTTCTAAAGAAGATAATAAAATGGTGGTTTAATCTGGGTTTATATTTTCCAGAAAGACTTAAAAGACAGATTATTAATCAGATACATGCAGAAATGATCTCGCGAATAATGGATTTTGCAGATAGAAACGGTGGAATTACAGTTGAACAAGCAATGAAGATTCATTATGAATTTGGAAAAGAAATCTCTGAAATACTTAAGGATATACTATCATTAGACACTAACGATGCAAGAAGTTTGACAAAGATTATAAAATTTGTCAACAAATTACTTGATATTAATGGTAAAGAAATTGAGTTTTCTTCAAATAGAGTAGTAAGACATGAAACGAAGTGTTTTCTTGCGCAGCAGCTTTCACGGTATAGAAAGCCATATTACTGTAATTTATTTCAATCAATATATAAGGGAATATTAAGTTCTATAAATCCTGAAGCAGAAACAAATAATCTGGAGATTACGCAATCAAAGAGAATGGAGTACTGTGAAATTATTACTGAAATAAGAGAATAACAATCATGGCTGTGGTGATTTTTGACCACAGCCCTTTTTAGACCTGAATGTTGCATAAAAAAACAACCTCAGAGGACACAGAGTAAACAGAGATATTTTTTGCAACTGTTAGGTAGATTAAGGAGAGTTTTGAACTTGAACAGTTTGAAGTATTATGGTATGATTAAGAAAATTTCATTAAAATGCTCTTTGAAAACTCCATGCAATTTTCGTTCCAGGTGGAGTCGCAGAAAATTTGGCGAAGTGGCTTTGTAAGTGTTTGAAAAATAACAATAAAAAAGGGGGGAGCAGTAGGAAACGAGACTCCATTTAGAGAGGATTGCGACCATGATAGATGCCTCCCTTCTCCAAACCTTCGTGGTGTAGGAAACGAGACTCCATTTAGAGAGGATTGCGACGCCCAGAAGATTGCGAAGGCTTTGACGAGATTGGAGTAGGAAACGAGACTCCATTTAGAGAGGATTGCGACACATTCTGTAAGTATACGATGTAACCTCTTTGGATTGTAGGAAACGAGACTCCATTTAGAGAGGATTGCGACTGTAGGTGTCATACCACACCTCAGGGAACTGGTCGTAGGAAACGAGACTCCATTTAGAGAGGATTGCGACTGAGTGTAGCTCAAGATACCTCCAACAAAAAAGCCGTAGGAAACGAGACTCCATTTAGAGAGGATTGCGACGATACTGCGAGGTGGGCTTTGCTTTGCCCTCCAATGTAGGAAACGAGACTCCATTTAGAGAGGATTGCGACTTCAAGTTGCTCAATGAGCTGCTGAACCTCAGCAAGAGTAGGAAACGAGACTCCATTTAGAGAGGATTGCGACGTGTGACATGTCACATAGTAGAGCCTGTTACCATGTAGGAAACGAGACTCCATTTAGAGAGGATTGCGACTTATCAGGGGATTGTCTCTTGGGTATCGCTGGAAGTAGGAAACGAGACTCCATTTAGAGAGGATTGCGACTTATCTATTATCTTAACTAACTCGGCTTTTTTAAGGTAGGAAACGAGACTCCATTTAGAGAGGATTGCGACCATATTAGGGAAGTTAAGCTACCCGACGGGCTTGCTCGTAGGAAACGAGACTCCATTTAGAGAGGATTGCGACGCACCGACAAGTTCCGAGACCGTAAGCCTCGGCACTCGTAGGAAACGAGACTCCATTTAGAGAGGATTGCGACTCACCGTTTAAAACCTCCTTTCTGGTAGAGGGGACTATGTAGGAAACGAGACTCCATTTAGAGAGGATTGCGACTTTCGGAGCCTTCACTCCTTCCGTAAATCTCAGGGTAGGAAACGAGACTCCATTTAGAGAGGATTGCGACGTAGCCGCCATTTGCGAGTTCTTGAATTACCTCAGTAGGAAACGAGACTCCATTTAGAG
>WAJX01000204.1 GCA_015523665.1 Ferroglobus sp. | reverse complement strand
CGGCATAATACCTTTAATACTTCCCAAGAAGTATTTCAAGTATGAGAGGCTAGAAGAGTTAATAAGCTATCCTCTTTTCATATTTAAATCAAAGAACGTAGAAAAGGAGAAGAGAAAGTATAGAAAACTTGTAAAGAAGTTATTTGAAGGATTGAAGCTAAATCTTAAGACTTTGAGGTGTATAATAGAGGATGTAATAAAATTAGGGAAAGAAGTGTACAGTTTGAAGCGATTGCATTGCTATTCTTTCGAGCCTGTTAAAAAGAGAGCATCTTTTTCTGTGCTCTTAACGAGGATTACCATTAGCATGGGTTTCAAGGAAAAGAAGGTAATTCAGAAATTATCTGAATGGTGAGATGAAGAAGACTTTAAAAAGAATTTTATTTACATTATTCTTCTCTGATTTGATCTCATCACAATTCTATAATCCTCAACCTTGAAAACTACCTTTTAACTCCACCTTAGACCGATTTTCTACAATCGCCTTAAAGTTTGTTTGTAAAAGAAAAAAGTTATTCGAAGAATAATATAATCTGAATCTTCTAAATATCTAACTTCAACACATAACACCCTTTAAACCTTAGCTCTATCATGCAATAGCTACTGATGCCTTTTTTCCCCAAACTTTTTTAATGTTAACTCTTTTAATGTGAGAAGATCAATCAAAATGATGCATTTTTCGATTTTTACAGCTAATGCGTTTACCGTCATCCCTTTCTTACGTATGAGTCAATTTCAACAAATTTTTTATCTTCTTTCTGCATACAATCTTCATGGAAGCTCTCAAAAATAGCTTTGCAGTTCTTATTGAGAATTTTGAATTCACATCAGATGTTGAAGAGAGAATAAGGCTTCTCAGAGCTGCGGTTGGAAAGCTGGAAAACATCTTCTATGGGACTGAGAAAGAGGATGTCTATAGAGACGTTTTAAGAAGATTAAAGTTGAGACTGAAGGAACTCAGATCTCAAATGAGATCATTTAATGTTGATTTTGAAGAATGGAGGAAGATAATGGATGTTCTTGATGAGATGAGGGATGAAGTTGAGAGAATTGCGGTTAAAGAAGGAGTAGTGGGGAGATGACAATCTGAACATGTGTTCGGGAAAATTTTTATTCAAAGTGATCTTATAACGCGCTATGAATTCTGCCCTTGTTGTTGTTGACATGCAAAAGGATTTCTGTTATGCCAAGGGAAAGCTTTTTGGAGGAGAGAGAATAACAAAAATTTTTGAGAGAATATCTAAGGCGGTAAGCTCTGCAAGGGAAAAAATGCCAGTTATCTTCACTCAGGACTGGCATAGGAAAGACGATCCAGAGTTCAAGATATGGCCTGAACACTGCGTTGCAGATACAGAAGGAGCTGAAATCATAGATGAGATTAAAGTGGAGAAGGATGACTATATCATCAAAAAACGCAGGTATTCAGCTTTCTTTGGTACAGATTTGGATTTAGTTCTTAGAGAACTTGGAGTTGAAATGCTTTATCTTACAGGTGTGTTAACAAACATCTGCGTTTTACACACAGCAGGGGACGCTGCGCTAAGGGGTTATGAAGTTGCAGTGATAAAAGATTGCACAGAAGCTTTAAGCGATTATGATTACGAATATGCTTTAAAGCATATGAAAAACATCTTCAATGCTAGAATCATGATGTTGAGCGAGTTCTTGCAAGAACTATAGAGGCTGAGAATAATGAAGATAGTATTGCAGAATAAACAATGTCCACCTTAGCATAGTGAAGAACAGCAAATGCAAGTGCAAATGTTATTATTGCCATTCCTGTAACGGATGAGCGCTGAAAACTTTTCATCAGAGCTTTTCGTCCTCTTTCATCCATAACTCCTTTTGATTTCATCTGGATATATATTTTAGGATCCTCAAAATGAATTACAAAATCCTCCCATCTCCAAGAAAAAAGACACTGTAATCTTTTAGCTTATCCATCTCTGTTAATCCATTTCTCATCGACCCTCTCTTTACCGTCATTCAATCCCTTTTTTACAGGTTTTTCCCGTGATAACCAACTTCATTTTCACAAGAACTGTCAGCGCAGCAGATGATAGGATGAATCTTGCAATAAAGTATACTGCAAAAATTTTTCACCAAATGGAGCAAGAATACACCACAGCGGGACTTCAGAAATCAGGTAGGCAGAAGCGAGAGCTTTTGGATTTCTGTTGATAGAGTAAGAGTATGGAAAAGCAATTCCAAAAAAGATAATGCTCCAGAGATTCCAGTAACCGGAGAGTAGAGGTACATTGTAGTTC
>WAJX01000203.1 GCA_015523665.1 Ferroglobus sp. | reverse complement strand
CTACATGCGCAACCTCATAGCCATCCCCAACTAATGCCTCTCCGGGCATTAAAATGTCTTGCTGTTTCATATAATTAAATTTATATTTTACAATATTAAATTTTCGCAGTATTGATGTTTATTGTTAAAAGTATTCACTCATTATTATTAAAAAGTATAAATTTTTAAATAGTCTTGAATTTATTAAAAAATTTATTTGTTAAAAATTTGGGGATTAATAGGAAAACGCTTTTTCTAATGGAGGAACCACCTGTTTCTTCCTGCTCATAACTTTTTTAAGCCAAATAGAATTTCCATCCAAGTTTTTTCCGAAAGCTTTTTTCACAATAGCGGGATCATCTGTAACAACGAGGAGTTCGGTTCCTTCGTTTATTATATCTGTGAGCATTAAGAATACACTATGGTATCCACCCTCTCTTTTAAGTTTCTCCATATCTCTAATTATCTCCTCTTTCCTATCTTTGATTATGTTTAAATCAACCAACTCAATTTGACCTATACCAACTCTATTTCCGGACATGTCAAAATCTTTGAAATCTCTTTTTATTATTTCTCTAGCAGTTAATTTATCAATTGCTGATAATTTTGATTTAATTTCGATACCTAAAGATCTTATATCCTCTACTTCAGCTATCTCTGCCAACTCTTCGGCAGCTTTAACATCTTTTTCTGTTGTTGTTGCAGATTTGAATATTACGGTATCACTCAATATCGCTGAGAGTAGAATTCCAGCAATCTTTTTATCAATTTCAACTTCAAAATAATCGTAAAGTGTTTTTACAACTGTAGCCGTGCAACCTACGGGCATAGCAAGGAAGAAAATTGGATTTGGTGTTGTGATGTCCCCTATCTTATGGTGATCTATTATCTCAACTATCTCCGCTTTATCAAGATTATCTAAACTTTGAGCAACATCGCTGTGATCAATTAAAATGACCTTTTTATTTGAACCGTCTGTTAAGATCTCTGGAAGTTCAACGTTAAACTTTTCGAGAACAAATTTTGTCTCTGGATTTGGATCTCCTTGTCTTGCAGGTTTTGCTTCGATTCCGAGCTTTTTCTTTAATTCAGCATAAGCTATCGCTGAACATATACTGTCTGTATCTGGGTTTTTATGTCCAACAACGTAAATCATAGAGTTTTAGTGAAATATCTATCAATATTAATTTTTCTCTTTTATTCTCCATTTTGTCAATAGTCCGTTCCCAATTTTTTTAAAACTAAGCAGTTCAACTTCTAAAGGTTCTTCAAAAGATTCTCCATCAGCAATCGTTGGAGAATTTTTACCAGCTATTATGATATTACCATAATATATCATGATCTCATCAACCAATCTCTCTCTCAAAAGTGAACTTATAAGTGTCCCACCACCTTCAACCATTAATTTTCTCACCCCAATATTATAAAGATAACTCATAAGTTCTTTAAGATTAACACGTTCCTTTCCACAAACGAAAACGTCTGCTTTTTGAGAAAGAATCTTTAGTTTCCTATTACTAGCTCTTTCAGAAACAGCTATTATTGTTTTAGCTTCATCATTCAAAACTTTAGCATCGATTGGGATTTTGGCTTTACTATCTACAACTACTCTTAAAGGATTTTCAGATTTTCCAAGCTTAATTCTTTTTTCTCGCAAATACCTTCTTTTTACTGTCAAACTGGGATTATCGGATAAAACTGTTCCTATCCCAACCATTATTGCATCGCTATCTGCTCTAAGTTCATCAACTCGTTTAAAATCCTCTTCACACGAAATCTTTATCTGTCTCTTTTTCTCATCACTTATCTTTCCATCAATGCTTGAGGCTATATTTATAAAAACAAAAGGTCTCATTTTTTCTCAACTAGCTCTAAAAGTTTTTCTTTAGCTTTTTTTATTTTTTCCTTATTTCTTCCACTAAATTTGATTATTACATACCCCTTTTTTGGATATGAACCTATATCAACATCTGGGAATAATTCAACAACTGTGTTAAGTTCTTTAAGAACTCTTTCTTCGAGTCCTTGAATCTTTAGCTCTTCAATATAGAATTCTGAAGTCTCAAATCTTCTAATTATCTTTTCAAATGTATTTCTCATTTCTGCTGGCACTCCTGGCATTACAGCTATTTTATCGACAACAAAAGCTGGAGCAACTCCCACATCGTTTTCTATGATCTCTGATCCTTCTGGAACTCTTGCAACTTTTTCAACAACATCTTTGTTATTTGTCCACTTCTTTATCTGTTTTACAGCTTTTTCATCAATTATCATCTTTCTTTTTAATGCAAAAGCAATAGCTTCAGCGGTAACGTCATCATGAGTTGGGCCTAAGCCACCAGTTATGAATATAAAATCATAGGAGAGTAATCTCTTCACTTCATCTGCTATATCTTCAATCACATCCGGCACGACTACAATCCTTTCAACGCTGTGTCCAAT
>WAJX01000202.1 GCA_015523665.1 Ferroglobus sp. | reverse complement strand
GTGTAAGGTTATAGTTAATAAGGGGGAGATCGAGAAAAATCCAGAACCTCATGAGAAATTCATTAGAAAAGATGAGGAAAAGAGAGGTGTCGTTTTAGCATGTCAGACAAGGGTTTTGAGTGATGCTGAAATATTCATCCCTTATGAATCAAGACTTGAAAAACAGCAGATACTCTCTGAATTCATGGTTAAGGAGAAAGATGTTAATCCTGTTATAAGAAAGGAATTCTATAAAGATGCATTTTTACCTGAGATCATTTCAAATAAAGGTTACAAACTCAACTTTTTGTCAGAAATTGAAGAAGGGGACTTTACTTTAGTTGTAAAAGGAAATGAGATTATATCTGTTGAAAGAGGAGACACAACTGAAGAATTTTATGGGTTAGCAATTGATATAGGCACGACAACATTAGTTGCTGCTCTTATAGATTTAAATAAAGGGAGTGTTATTAACATATCCTCTGACTATAACGGGCAGATAATTTATGGTGAGGAAGTTTTGAGTAGAGTTGAATTTGCAAGAAGTAAGAAAGATGGTATAGACATCTTGCAAAAAGCGGTAATAGAATCTATAAATAAGCTTATTGACAAGCTAACTGAAAATTACGTCTCTTATGATAAGATTTACGATGTGGTCGCAGCAGGAAACACTTTGATGACTCATTTTTTTGCAGGAATAGATGTAGATTACCTGTTTCAATCTGCAGATGTTAGAGTTAAGAGAGAACCGATCATTCTCAAAGCGAGTGAAATAGGTCTAAAGGTTAATGAAAATGCCGATGTTTTTTGCTATCCATTGGTTGGTAGATATGTTGGTGGAGACATAGTTGCAGACTTAGTTACATCTAAGATGGTTGAAAGTGATAGGATAACACTCATGGTTGATTTAGGCACAAATGGGGAGATAGTAATTGGTAGTGAGGGATGGGCGATGGCTATAAGTGTTGCTAGTGGGCCAGCTTTTGAAGGGTATGAGATAAGACATGGAAGTAGAGCAGTAGAAGGGGCAATTGATCATGTGAAAATCCCAAGGTATGATGCTAAACCTGAATATACAGTAATAGGAAATGTTAAAGCTAGGAGTATATGCGGGAGCGGTCTTATCGATTTACTGGCCGAGCTTTTCAAAAACGGCATTGTTGACTTTCAAGGAAATTTGAATGGGAGAAATCCAAGAGTTAGGAGAGGGGAAAATGGACTTGAATATGTGGTTGTCGATGCTGAAGAGAGTGCAACTGGAGAGGATATAGTTTTAACTCAGAAAGATATAGATACTCTCATACAATCTAAAGCAGCGGTATGTGCTGGAATTTCTGTTCTTCTTAAAAAATCTGGGTTAAGTATAGAAGATATAGATAGATTTGCAATAGCTGGTGGTTTTGGATACTATATAAATATGGAGAATGCGATGACTATTGGATTATTTCCGGAGTTTCCAAATGCTGAGATATGGCAGATAGGAAATGGAAGTTTGGCTGGTAGTTATCTTGCACTGATAGATGGAAGAAAGAGAATTCAAGCTGAAACTATTGCAAAGCTCATCTCATATTTTGATCTCTCGACAGATCCAGATTTTATGGAGGAATATAGTTCAGCTTTAAACCTCCCTGGAAAGGCTGAACTCTTCCCAACAATTTATGGGAGGTATGTTTAGTGTTAATATTAGCCTTAGATTTGCTCGATAAAAGGAGAGCTTTGGAGATAGCTGAAATAACATCAGAGTATATAGACATGATAAAGGTTAACTATCCCTTGGTTTTATCAGCTGGGATTGAAATAATTTCAGAATTATCCGAGATAAAACCTGTAATTGCTGATTTTAAGATTGCTGATATCCCATATATCAGCTCACTCATAGCAGATATAGCATTTAAAAAAGGAGCAAAGGCTGTTATAGTTCATGGGTTTGTTGGAGAGAATACTGTAAAGTCGGTTTTGGATGTTGCCAAAAAATACGGGAGAGAAGTCTATCTTGTTATAGAATTAACAAGCGAAAGTTTAATCCTTGAAATGCAGTCAGATGAAATTATTAGAATTGCTTTGAAGTTGGGATGTCATGGAATAATAGCTCCCGCAACTAAACCTGAGAGAATAAAGAGAGCAAGGGAGATTGCAAGAAATATAAAAATATTCTCACCAGGAGTAGGGATTCAGGGTGGAGAAGTTGAAAGTGTTTTAAATGCTGGAGCGGATGGAATTATTGTTGGGAGGAGCATATATAATTCTAAGGATCCAGCAAGAATTGCAAGAGAGTTTAGAGATAGGATTAGAGGTATAAGATTAGGTTATTAGTTATATCAATGATATAAAATAAACATAATAATATTATGATATATAAGATATTGATGATGTATAAACAGTGTTAGTGTATAAAACAAGATTAATTAAAATACAGATGTCAAATTAAATAAATAGAAATAAATATAATAAAAAATAAATTAATTAAAATAAATATAAATTAAGTTAAGTTGAGTTTAAATATAAGAGATGAAGAAAGTAGTTCTGGATGGTGACTGGCATGAGAAATGTCATACAAGATATAGAGAAAATCCTTGAAAATTTTAAATTTAAACCGTCTGACGTTAAAATTTATTCTCTCTTGCTTGAAAAGGGGGAAATGAGGGTAAGCGAGATTGCAAAAGAACTCAATTTGTCTGTAAGATTTGTGAGGGATAGGGTAAAGGAATTATGCAGCAAGGGGATAATAAGTAGAAAGATAGTGAAAAGTGGATGGGTGGGATACGTTTACAAAGCAGAAAACCCTTTGAACGTTTTAAAAAAGTTAAAACTAAAAATAACAGAAGAATTTGAGAATATAGAGAAGTTATTGGTTAAATAG
>WAJX01000201.1 GCA_015523665.1 Ferroglobus sp. | reverse complement strand
CTTTTAAATATGGATTTTTGTTTTTCATTAATATGGTTAGAGTTAGCGATATTAAAGCTAATCACCTCATAATTTTTGGGGAATCTATGGAGAGATTATTTAGACAATCTTTTAACTCTATTAGAACATTTAATCTATCTCAACTCATGGATGATCTGAATGTGATTAAGGTTGGAAAGAGTTGGAATATACCTTTTGGTAGGTTAGAGTTTGGTATTAATGTTACTAGTCCTTCAGATGTAGGAGCATCTCTCCTTAGCATTCTTGATTCTTTGAAGAATGAACACATTCATATGTTTGGAGCGCATCATCTCATAGAGATATTTGAAGATGATGGAATGAATCTTTTAGTTCAAGCTTTCGATTATATCACAGATTCAACGCTATCGGTTTATTTTCCTTTAGCTCTCCATAGCATCTTGGATAAATATCCATTTTTTGAGGAGCATTTTGATGTGAAAATAGAGATAAAGAGGAGAACTGAGATGCAAGTTTCGATAAATGTAAATTCGGCAATTCTCAGCGATTTACCAGATAAGATGAATTTCACTTTCAAACTCTCTAATGATTTAAAGTTTATTGGAGTCTAACGATCATGTTATGCCTATTTCATCATCCTTTAGATAACAACTGGGGTCATCTCCCCATAAATCTCCAGCTCTCAAAGCCCTTAATCTAAACCCACCACATAACTCTTTAAATCTACATCTCCCGCATCTCTCTCCTTTGATATATCTCGTTTTCTCTCTCAATTTGATTAGTAATGGATCAGTGGGATTTATCCAGAGCTTACTAAAAGATACATCTCTCACATTTCCGATAGTATAGTCCCACCAGAATTGGTTTGGATGCACATTTCCAAACATGTCTATATCAGCGATCTTATACCCAGAACTATCTCCTCCTCTCTGTTTAAGAAATTCAAGAGCCTTCTCGGCGATATCTTCGTCAATCTCTCTCAATTTTAGATAAAAGAAAACACCATCGGCTGGATTGTCTACTGTTAGAATTTCAATCTTCTCTTTATCATCTCTTAATTCTATGGATTTTTTAAAAAGCCATTCCATTAACTCTCTTCTCTCTTTTACAGAAATATCATCTTTAAACCCTGCCCTTCCAGACGGTACAAGATGATACAAACAAAATCTAGGGATCTCATTTTCAACTAAGAGATCTAAGATGTATGGTACATCTTTTATGTTATATTTCGTTACAGTAAACCTTATTCCAGTTAAAATACCAGCATTTTTTGCATTTAGAAGACCTTCTAAAGCTTTATCAAAAGCTCCTTTCAATCCTCTAAATCTGTCATTTGTTTCTCTAACTCCATCAAGACTCACACCAACATAGCTAACTCCAATCTTTTTCAAAATCTCTGAGCTTTCGTTATCTATTAACGTTCCATTTGTGGATAAGGATGGAGAGATACCTTTATTTTTAGCGTAAAGCATAAGCTCAAAGATATCTTCCCTCATCAGTGGTTCGCCACCACTAAAAAGAATAACCGGCACGTTTATTGAAGAAAGATCATCTATGAGGGATTTTACTTCATTTGTTGTCAACTCTTTCATTTTTATGTTTCCTCTTGCATATATACCATTGTTATGGCTGTTATTGTTCATACTACTAGCATCTGCATAACAATGTATACATCTCAAATTGCATTTTGCTGTTGCGTTCCACACAACTACTGGAGCCACATCTTTATCTGGTGTTTTTAGTTTATCGTAAGTTAGTTTTTTTGAAACTGTAATCTCTCCACCAACCATCTTACTTAATACTATCATTTCATCAGCTCCGCGATCAATATGGTTATATCTTTAACATCAACCTCATCATTTTTTAGATTTCTGTAACAAAATGGACAAGCTGTTATCACTTCCTCTGCTTTGGAGTTTTTTATCTCTTTAAGCCTTTCATTTCTAACTGCTAATGATAAATCCTTAAAGGCCACTTTTACACCACCACCGCCACCACAGCAGAAACTATCTTTTTTAGATCTCTTTAATTCTACATAATCAGCAATCTCCCTCAACACCCTTCTTGGTTCTTCATAAATTCCCATATGCCTACCGAGATGGCAAGAGTCATGATATGTTACTTTTTTTAAATATTTTCTGACATTTAATTCTTCAATTCTTTCACATAAAAATTCTGTTATGTGTTGTATTTCAACATCTAATCCCCCGAATTTCTCATAATCTCTTTTTAAGGTTCTATAACATCCTGGACATGATGTGATAATCTTTTTTGCATTAGATATCTCTACAACATCTCTGAGTCGTCTAAAATTTCTTTTAGCATATTTATCTCCATATCCTATCCTTATAGAGGTAGAGGCACAGCAATATCTGTTTTCAATAATGTACTCATCTTCAAGCTTGTTGAGAATTTTTATAACGCTTTCAAAGATCTCTTTTTCACGAAAAATGGTTGTACAGCCTGGATAATATATCAATTCTGCTTTATCGATCTCAAAATTTGGTGGCAATTCTCCATATGGGTTTCCATAATTCTCCATCTTCTCAGCAAGTATGCGATGCTTTTCTGGATTTATGTTATAAGTTATAAAAGCTCCCCTTACTTTCTCAATACTATCAGTAAACTTTATCTCGGCTTTACAGTTAATCTCACAAGCTCCACATGTAAAACATGAGAATATACTTTTTATCACCTCTCTATCATTTTCGATGTAGTTAGATAATATCACTCTTCCCCTTGGGGAGAGATGTTCCCAAGTTGTTATTAAATAAGCGGGACATTTATTCATACATTCCCCACACTTAATGCATTTCATCAAATCTTTCCAGGATTCATTATATTCTTCTGATCTAAACAAAACTTCACCCTCCTATAAAATCCAATCTCTTTTATAAAAATATTTCTTAAACCGATTCCATGTTCTCCTATTGTACCGTTGAACTTTAAAGCGAGTTCATTAACACTCTCAGCAAAATCGATAGCTTTTTCGATATCATCGCTTATTACAGCTGGATGAAAATTGGCTGTATCTAAATGGGAGAAGATTTTAAGATCAATTTCTTTTTCTTTAGCAATTTTTCTTAACTTTTTTTCAAAAATAACCGCTTTTGAAAAGGGGACTATATAATCATCTGCTATATAATACCTCTTCTTGTCTTTATTTGCTATCACCCCTATAAAACCTCTCTTTTTCCAGAATCTATCCTCTTCCTCTCCATAAAGGATTATAGCTCTGTCTTTTAAGTTGTTAAATAATCTTTCGTTTTTATGAAAATCTTCAATTGCGATTATATCTGATGAAAATCCCATCTTCTCCGCTAATGATCTATCCATGTATTCAACACTTTCAGGGAGATATTTGATAACATTCTTACATATCTTATACGCTTCTTCGAATCCGTTAACCTCGAGGATAAAAGTCCTTCTCTCTTCTGGGAGAGGGATAACTCTTAAAATTACTTTGGTTATAACGCCTAATGTGCCTTCACTCCCAGCGAATATTGAATGTAAAAAACCTGGCGTTTTATGAGTTCTATAATCTATTTCTACAATTTTTCCATCTGGAAGAACAGCTTCAACACCTATTAGATAGTTTTTAATAGTTCCATACTTAAGTGCTCTTTTTCCACTACCTCCATTGGCAACGAATCCACCAATTGTTGCGATACTTGCACTCCCCGGCTCTGGAGGTAAAAACAATCCCCTCTTTTTAAGCTCTGAAATTAGATCTCCAATGATAACTCCGGCTTCAGCTACAACGATCATATCATCTTCGTAGATCTTAAAATGGTTCATCTTCTTTGTGTCAATTATTATAGCATTTCTTGGAATGGCCCCTCCAGATATGCCTGTTCCAGCTCCTCTAACAACAACCGCTATTTCGTTTTCATAGGCTATTCTGAGAATTTTAGATACTTCTTTAGCATTTTCAACTCTTAAAACTGCCAGTGCATTGCCAAAAAATGGAGAAGCATCAGTTGAGTAGACTATGAGTGCTCTACTCTCAGACAAAAAATCATCTTCTCCTACAACATCTTTAAGAGATTCCAGTAATTGGAACACGTTTAAGCTTTATTTTAAAACACTATAAACTTTACGGG
>WAJX01000200.1 GCA_015523665.1 Ferroglobus sp. | reverse complement strand
TAGATACATAGAGGAGAATGGGATAGATGAGAAAGTTCTCCAATCTCTTAAGATTTGCAGAATTCTTGACAGACTTTGTATCAATAAAAAAGAGATGAACCACCCAAATAAGCATATACTCATCAGCAATAGAGTTGTCTTTATAGATTTTGAAAGAGCGACTATAAAAGAAAGACCATCAAACGTGACTCAATTTGTTGTTTATTTAAACAAAAAGCTCAATCTTTTTAAATGGGAAGAAATAGCAGATATATTGTCCAGATATAAGAGAGAATACAACGATAAGAGTTTTAGTCAAATCATTAGAATGTTCAATCTTGCTAAGAGAAACATTTAAATCATTAAAAATTTTAAATAAATTATGAGTAAAGATGTGAACGAAAAGAAAAAAGTTTACTATTATGGAGAGGAAGTTAAGGCTAAGAAAAAACTATATTATGGTGGAGAGATCAAAGCAAAAAAGAAGGAATAGCTTGTTTCCTCGGATCAAATTCTATGACGTCATTTACATCTATTGGTAAGCATATTCTTGAAACTAGACCATTAAGAGAGAAGGGGAGCCTTATAAGTCTCATTTCTCCATTTGTAACCCACTCATCAATAGCATAATCTGAATACTGCTTTGCAATTTCTACTCTTTCATCTCTTGACATTTTAATAGCTTTTTTATCAAAAATATGTATATGAAAACCTCTTCCAGAAAAAACGATTTTTATATCACTGAATTCTGATTTTAATAAATCGTGTAACTTTAAGGTTAATTTCCTCACAATTTTAAATTCTATCATACAAAAACTCAATCCCTGCCCTTTTCTCATCTTTTCTTTAATATCACCATGATATGGACATCTAACGTTTTCTGGATCTATGTCAAAGGCTAACTCTTGTCCGAGAAAGCCTTCACATTCCCAACAATCTATATAACCTTTCCCACATTTCTCACAGGTTTTTATGTCCTCATAGATGTTTCTATCATAATACACTCCCTCTGGTAAATATTGAAGGATGTAATCTCTAATATCTTCAAGCCCTCTATGCTCATCTATTATAACAGCTTTATTCTTAATTCCTTCATATTCTGGTAGATATATATCTGAATGTCTCCCTATAATCACAGCAAATACAGTATTATCCAAACTTCTCACATTCCCTACACTTCTTTGAGAGAACCATTTCTCAACTTTATACAGTTCAAACTCTTCTTCATAAAATTTTTTCCTCTCATCAAGTTTTGATGGTCTCATCCCTTTTGGAAAACGATACCTTTTCATTTTTATTTAAAAATTTTATTTTAAAATTTAATTTAGCTTAAAGACGCTTTAGCAGATATGAACTCATTTATCAGCTTTGCTGCTAACGTTTGAGTGATCATATTGAAGTCAGGTATAACCTCAACCACATCAAAAGCTATAGTTCTGTCTGAAACTTCATCAATTATCTTTAGAACTTCATATGGAGTTATTCCAAAAGGTTCTGGTGTAGAAACTCCAGGAGCAAAAGCTGGGTCGAAGACATCAACATCTATAGAAAGGTATATTCTATCATAAGCATCGAGAATTTCTAAAACCTCTTCAACTCCATATTCATTTATATCCCACGAATATATGACTTCAATTCCATTATTCTCAGCAAACTCTCTCTCCTCTTTTAGACCACTTCTCACCCCAACGAGAACTATATCTTCAGCAAGCTCATATACTCGCCTTGTATTACAAGCATGGCTAAAAGGATTTGAATCAAAACCATCACGCAAATCGAAATGTGCATCAAGAACAAGATAGCAAAAATCTTCAAAATTTCTTGCAACCATGTAACTTACAGAATGCTCCCCTCCAATACATATAGGAGTTCCATTTATCTCTTCAATAAATTGGGAAACTTTCTCAGCTATTTCCTCAAACGATGCATCACAATTTATATTCCCAGCATCTGCAATCTTTGCTATATCAAGATTATAATCAAAATATAGCGAGTAGCTCTCCAAATTCCAACTCGCTTCTCTAATAGCATTCGGGGCGAATCTTGAACCAACTCGAAAAGATTGTGT
>WAJX01000199.1 GCA_015523665.1 Ferroglobus sp. | reverse complement strand
TTTCCAAGATATTACGTTGCTATAGAAGATGAAATGCTGCAGGGGAAAAAATTTCCCATTATAATTGAAAAATTCTTCTTTTCCGAACCTGCTGTCTTTGAAGATGAAATAAATGTTATTTTATCGATAGAATTTGGAAAAAGAAAGGGAATGTATTACGATATCCTTTCAGCAGTTGCTTCGGGAAGGAGAAGAATATCTGAGATAGCATCCTTTCTCAGTGTTAAGCAGACCAGTATTACCAGACATATATCCGAGCTGTTAAAAAATTTTGAGTATCTGGAATATGAAACACAGGTAATCGGAAACAAAAGACTTCTAAAAATTACACATCCTTTAATAGAGTTCTGGATGAAATTTTTTCACCCCAATCTTTCTCTTTACATAAAGCGAGACCCCGGGTTTATTCGAAAGGTCAAAAATAATATTAATGCCCACGTGGGAAGAAAATTCGAAAATATTGTTCTGGAACTCCTGGAAAAAGAATTGGTTTTAGAAGAGTTTCAGTTCACAAAAATCGGGAAGCAATGGGGTCACATATCTGGCAAACCAAAGGGAGAGAACACTTACGAGATTGATGTCGTGGCCTTGAATGAGAAAACAAAAGAGATTCTTTTTGGCGAGTGCAAATGGCAGTCAGGAGTTAGCGCAAAAAAAATATGCAAGGAATTGGTGGAAAAGGCGGAATATGTTGACTGGAATAAAAATGAGAGAGAAGAATATCTGGCTGTATTTGCAAGGAGTTTCAGTAAGAAAATTGATGAGTTTGAGGGGAGAAAGGTTTACTGTTTTGACCTTGAGAATTTGGAAAAAAGTATTCTTAACCTGAGTGCGAAATGAAATAGCGGGAATGAAAGTGGATGACGGATGTCTGATTTTCCATTCTTCTGCGAACAGCACCGCTGAACTTCTGGACTCTAAATGTATAGAAGGGGATTCTGATTAAGTGGCTCAAATAATTGTTGAACCATCCGACTCAAATTGTTTAAATTACTGGTGCATCTTTATCAATTCCCCTGAAAAAATATAATTAAAAATTTCGATTGCACAGTCTTGAGAGATTCATTTAAGACTGCAGGCATAAAGTGCAATACAGCACATTTCTACTCTGCCTCCATTCCATTTCATACGTCTTTCAGGCGAATTGTATCGAGCATAAAATTTACAGGGAAAGATATTTATTTAATGAGATGTTATTAAGTAAAAAAATTAAGGCCGAGGGGGTGGTGGAGAGAAAATTTTTTCCATCGAATGAAAAATTTCCTCATAGAATTAATTAATTTACTCAAATAACGGTGAAAATTCCCGATAAGAGCGTGGAAGGGCTGAAAAATTTTCAATTCCCTTAAGAGCCCGTATGATTTGCCGGACAGAAAAGTTTATATACTAATTGTTATTATTATAATGATACGGAGGTGATTGAATGAGATTTAGAAAGGATGAAGAAGCAGTAAGCCCTGTGATCGGTGTCATTCTGATGGTGGCAATCACGGTTATACTGGCAGCAGTCATTGCAGCGTTCGTCTTCGGACTCGGAGGGAACGTGAAGACGAAGAAAACACCTGCCATTAGTGTAAAAAGAATAAACTCAACAGCTATAGAATTGACATTACAAGATAAAGGAGGGGCCAAAACAATTGCGAATCCTACAATTACGTCACCAACAGTTACTAATAACATTCCCGCAGATAGCGATTGGACAATTGGTGAAACCAAAACAATAAATGATGCCAATCTTGTTAGTGGAGCCCATTTGGTAGTAAAAGCAACAGTTGATGGTGAAGATCAAGTTGTGCTAGATACAACAATCTAAACCTTTTCTTTAGTTTTTTACTTTTTTATATAGCACTGAATAGTCTTATATATATTACCCGCACTTGATAGATTCTTCCAGTTCCTTCTGAATGTTTTTTCCTGAGAGAAACGAACATCTCTTCCAGAAAATCTCAGCAGAAACACCATGTAAAAGTGGCTCCTTATTTATCTTATTTCAATTCAAAGTCAGATTGAATATACCAATTGATTTCCATATCCCAGAGTTAAAAAGCTGATTCCCTTCATAAATTAATCTGAAAATTTCATTAAAAAGTGTGAAAATCCGTTAAAAAGGATATAATAAATCGACAGATGGATCAGAGAGAATAATCCCGTTAGTGGTCCATTTATTTATTAAATCCAGAAAAGTTTTTTCGGAATTGTATTTGTTACAGTATGACTATTTCTGTCATCAAATTGTTGCATCAACATAGACTCGAATTCATGCTTTCTGAATTCTAAAAAAAGTACGGTATATGGAAGTTCGTAAGAATAGAACCGATGAGACTGGTGGATAAACCAGAAAAATGGTCGAGAAAATCTGATAAGGGAACTGTTATCCAACCATGGCGAGAGTTTGTTTTCAGAAAACCGGAAACGGGAGTTAAAATCTCTGTTCCACCCCATTTCATCCAAGCATTAACAGATCTTAATTTTTCCTGAATTTTATATCCGATAAGTGCATACATGCATTTATGACAAAGACGATTACAATATCCGATGACGTTTACGAGGCTCTGGCAAAAATCAAGAACAACAGGAGTTTTTCAGAAGTCCTGAGGTCCATGATAAAGAAAGAGGGAGATTTCAACACGCTCAGAATTGGCTTCGGAACGAGAAGTGAAGAGGGTCAAGAAATTAAGAAAAGAGATTGAAAAAATAGAGGAGGAGTTTCAAAAATGGATATAGTTCTTGATACAAGCACTATCATAGACATCTTCGGAGACCATACGATCATGGACTATCTGGAGAAATATGAGGATAAGGTATTCGGAATAACCTCAATAACCGAATTTGAACTGTTTTGTGCCGATCTGAAAGAGAAGGAAGTTATAATGCTGAGCAAACTTGAGACTCTTGATTTTAACAGAGAATCTGCAAGAAATGCAGGATTGCTGTTTAAAGATTTAAAGAAGAGGGGCAGAATGCCTAAAATCAAGGATTTGATGATAGTCTCAATCTGTATAACGAATAACAGGAAGCTGATAACAGGAGAAGGCGATTTTGACATATTCAGAGATTATGGTCTTGATGTGGAAATAGTATAGCTCGGATTTATATTTTCAGGCTTCTGGAATGTTCATTCTACAATATAATATGATTCTCTCACAATCACATCCCACAGAATTTTGCACACCTCTTGACTCTCTTTCTATTTCAGGTTATAAAGGCAATTTGAAAAGAAATGAATTCATTAACTGATAGATATAAAATGGAACCATCCTGAAAACTAATTAACAC
>WAJX01000198.1 GCA_015523665.1 Ferroglobus sp. | reverse complement strand
GCTATTTTAGTTATCCCTATATCTTTTGCAAGCTTTTCTATTCTATTCAACGTTTCAACACTTCTCATTCCAGGCTCAACTACCGCTATAAGCAAATCTACCCCTTTAGCTGTCCCTCTCCCAAGATGTTCGATTCCTGCTTCCATATCGAGCAGCAGTACATCTCCCTTAAACATAGCATATCTCAAGATTGCTCTTAAAAATGCATTTTCTGGACAAAAACATCCATCTCCACCTTTTTCTATTGTTCCAAGAACAGCAATTCTAACACCATCATCATTTATCACAGAATATTTCTCAAAAACATCATCAACTTTAGGATTTAACTTATAAGTTCCCATAGGCCCGATAACTCTCTCTTCTATGATCTTTCTTAGCTCTGAAAGTGGTTTGACCTTCTCTACTCCAAGAGCTGTTGGTAAATTCATAGCTGAATCACAATCAATTGCTGTAACCTTATAACCATCTTTTGCAAAGAGATAAGCCAAGATTGCGGTGATTGTTGTCTTTCCAACTCCCCCCTTTCCAGATATGGCAAGTTTAATCATATTTTATTAACTTTTTAATTTAGATTTAAAAATATTAGCGTTTTGAGTGACAAAATGTGAATGAAAAATACAAAATTAGTATCTACTTAAATTATTTATAATTATAAAACAAATATTTATTTAGATTAATTTCTTTTAAACCTGTAGCGATCTTGGAGGGGCTTGAATGTCTGCAAAAGCTTATTATTGTGATATCTGTAATTTTTCGATTTTTGTTGTAAGGACCATACCTCTGGAAAAGTTACTATTCCCAAAGAGGTATGAAGAGCATAATAATTCTTCAGGGATGACTACAATTCATCAATAGAGCTATGTTGATGAGTGTGCTATGAAATTGATTAAAATCAAAAATAATATTGAAGATCTTAAAGAAAGTAGAGATAAAGAAAGGAAAAAGGGAAAAATAGTATTGTAAGGCTCAAGTAAAAGGGACTTCAAACAGATAGAATTTTGAAAGAGGAAACAGCATACTAAGAGAATTATACAGAGTTAAATGAGAAATACGATGACTTACAAGAGAAATACGATTTCTTAACTATAATTACAAAACACTCGTTGGAGTATAGGACATTTACGAAATCGTATGAAAATCTACTTTCAGATTATCAAGATCTTCAAGTGAATTATACAAATCTCCAGAATATGTTAACTTAACAAGAGAGAATTTTGCACTTAAAGGAAAACTTGCAAAGTTGAACAGAGAATATTTAGCATTGCAGGATTAATGGATCTCTACAAGTGTAATATCAAGATCTCAGTCAGGGATATTTCGGGGTTATTCAATATAAAATCTTTAAAAAGAATATTTAAATCTTCAGAGCACTCACTTCAAATAAAATAAGTTATTTTAAATAAATTATAATAGATTAAATTTAGATCACCTAACCTTCCAACAGAACTTTAATAACTTCACCCAAAAAATCAGTTCTCCAAAATAATACAATAATAATTTTGTAGAACAATATTACGAACTTGAGAATGCTTATCAAAATCCTCAGAGTAAATATAATAACTTGCTATCAGATTACCAAAATTTTCTAGAGAGCTATAATCGGGCTACAGCAAGAGAATGTAGATTTGAAGATCAGCTTAATGAATTAAATAAGAGTCTGAATCTCTTCAAGAGAATTATATCTCCTGAAATAATAAATATTATAACCTAAGTGTTGATTATCAAAGCTTACAAGCGAGAATAATAAAATGAAGAATACCAACTACCCCATTTGGAATATCAGTCCCTTTAATAAAATTGCTAAATTCCTGAAAGCGGATACTCTAGGATACTCTAATCTTCTAACAGAATACTCGCATTAAAGCAGGAGAACTCTGCTTTAAAGAAGAGATAACTCGACTTAATGAGTGTTATCTTTGCTTTGCAAAGCGAGTATGAGCTCTTAAATCAAAACTATCAAATTGTTAGGAGTGAGTATATTTCGCTCTTAGCACAATTTGGAGATTTGCAGAATAGTTATAATGCTATTCAATCAAACTATCAAAACCTACAAGAGAGTCATTCACAACTAAATAACAGATATTAAGCATACAAATAGAATATACAAGTTTACAAAGTCAATATCAATCACTTGAAAGTGAACATCAGAATCTTACAGAAATGTATACACAACTTCAGACAGATTATGTAATCTTAGTTAGAACTATCATTTACAACAAGAATATGATCTTTTAATGCAGTATAATGAGCTTAAAAGTAACTATCATAATCTTCGAGAAAGCTACATGAGGCTTTAATGGAAAACGAGCAGATTCAATCTGAACTTGACAAATTGAACTTGAAATATGTGAATCTCTTCAGAAAGTATGAAACTCTTGAAACTGAGTATCAAAATCTACAAAAACTATACATATCACTCAACCAAAGTTGCTGAAATGTTTAAGTAAATTACACACTGCTCCAAGAAAATTACACCAACTTACTTCTAAATATCTATTACTCCAACAGGAGAATGAAGAACTTCTATTGAGGTTAAGAAATCTGGAATCTCAATATGTGCAACCCTTGAAGATCTTGATAATCTGAAGTGTTTATTCCTCATACTCTTATTAATTCGAAGTTATGTACTTGAGATGGATTTTTAAATTCAGTAGTATATTTCGAACCCGATCAAATCGATGAGCTCAGAAAAGTATTTCCAGAGTTATATTCACAAAATCTTAGAATTCGTATCTGATAACACCTATAGAAGTCCCAGATTCAGTTTGTAGTGTTATCACTGACAATGGAGGAATTTATCTCTGGGAATTCACACCTATAACAGTTAATCGGATATATTATCCTCCACCTTCCAACACTCTTTTACTTAGATAGGGATATGGAGATTCCGATGATATCAACACACTTTTATACACAATGCTTAATATATATCTCCGACATTTCCAATTCTATACAAAATGTAACAAATAATCATAGTTAAAGCCAGCGGTATAGAAGTAAACGGTATAGAAAGTGATGAAAAGGTATTTTGATTATTAAAGGACTCTTCAATCATAATCCTTGATGCTTCAAGGGATGCTTATTGGACTCTAAGTGGTGTCTCAACACCTATTAGCGTTTAGAATGATTATATAAACCACATAGGATTAAACTCTGAAAATTGAGGAATATAACTGATTTCTCTGGAAGTTCACAAATGGTATTTTTCTGGAAATGTACAAAACTTCATTATATGGCTTGATAGTATTTAATAATCTTTACCTTATTATTTGTGTACTTTATGATAATTAGTTAAAACTTAAACTTAAAATAAATATTACTCAAGAGATTATCCAATGAATTTTAAAGAACTATTGAGGGATAAAGTTAGTCAAGAGGAATTTGCAAAAATTAGAAAAAGCTTTGAAATAATTGGAGATGTAGTTATAATTGAAATACCAGATGAGATATATCATATCAAAGATGAGATAGTTAGGGCAATTTTGACAAAACATAAGCGTGTCAAAACAATTCTTAGAAAAGTAAAAGAGGTGAGTGGAGAGTTCAGAGTTGCAAAATATGAGATTATTTATGGAAAAGAAACTGAAACGATAGCAAAAGAACATGGTTGCAAATTTAAAGTTGATCCGACGAAAGTTTATTTCACTGTTAAACTTTCTGGAGAGAGAGAAAGAATTGCAAGAATGGTAAAAAAAGATGAGAGGGTTTTGGTGATGTTTGCTGGTGTTGGGCCATATGCTATTGTCATAGCAAAACTTGCAAAACCAAAAGAAGTGATTGGAGTAGAGTTAAATCCGATAGCTGTTAGATATTTTAGGGAGAATGTTAGACTTAATAGAGTTGAGGATGTTGTTGAGGTTATAGAGGGGGATGTTAGGGAAATCGTTCCAAAACTGAATGGAAAATTTGACAGAATTTTAATGCCAGCTCCTTATATGGCTGAGAATTTTGTTGGTATTTTAAAAGAAAAAGTTAAGATAGGAACTTGGATACATTTTTACACTTTTGCTGGTGAGGAAGAAAATTTACAAGATAGAATC
>WAJX01000197.1 GCA_015523665.1 Ferroglobus sp. | reverse complement strand
GATGTTAAAGTGAGGGTTATAGATATTGCTATAATAACAATCGCAGTTCTATTAGCTGTTTTACTTTACTATTATTTATTTTTATAAAATTTTATCTATATTTGATCATCTTTACTATCTTAAAACTTAAATTGCACAAAACTTAAAACAAATAAAAATTTATAAAATAAAATAATAAAAATATAAATTAGATTTTAAGATTTAATCTGATTAAGCTTCTCTATCAGAGCTGGAACTATTTCAAATATATCTCCAACTATTCCGTATTGGGCTACTCCAAATATAGGGGCCTCTGGATCTTTATTTACAGCTATTATAAGTTCGCTATCTTTCATCCCCATTATGTGCTGAAATGCTCCACTTATCCCTAATGCCAGATATAGCTTTGGTTTTACCGTTTTTCCGGAGATTCCAACTTGCCTATCTTTTGGTAACCATCCAGAATCGATAACTGGTCTACTTCCTGCAACAACGCCTCCAAGAGCTTTTGCTAACTCTTCAGCAAGCTCTATATTGGATTCGTCTTCTATTCCTCTTCCAACTGAAACGATGATGTCAGCTTGAGCAATATCTACTTCTCCAACCTCCGGCTCAATTATACTGATAAACTGTCTTGCTGGGCTTACAGTGGGTTCTATTTTCACATCAACAATTTCTCCACCTATTTCTTTTCCCTCTTTAAAAACACCTTGCCTAACTGTGAAAACGTATGTGTCTGCATCTTTAACCAATATATCAACCATTAGTTTTCCTTGGAAGATGTATCGTTTAGCTTTGACACCATTACTAAAATCTAATCCGACAATATCAGTTACAATTGGAGCATCTAATCTTGTAGATATTAATGGAGCTAATTCTGCCCCTCTTGATGAGTTTGGAAAGAGTATAACGTCTGGTTTCTCTTTCTGAAAGAGTTGAATTAAAACATCTGCATAGATCTCTGGATTGTAATTTTCAAGTGAGTCATTCTCAATCTTCCAAACTTTATCTGAATATTTGGACAACTCGTTCGCAAACTCTGAAACATCTTTACCGAGAACTATCGCTTCAGCACTACCATCAGCCTTTATCTCATTAGCCAAGTTTAGTAATTCCACACTTACAGGGTCTAACTCGTTCATCCTTATCTCAGCTACAGCAAAAACCCTCATTTATATCACCCCCTTTTCTTTGAATATTTCTATGAGTTTCTCAGCAATCTCATCCGCTGAGCCAGTAATCAATTCTGCTTTCTTGACAGGGGGCAAATACATTCTTTCTAATTCGATCATTTCCTTGTCTACTTTAACGTCCACCTCTTTTATCTCCTTACTCTTCGCTCTTTTTATACCCATAATAGATACGTATCTCGGCTCGTTGATTCCACTCTGAACAGTAATCAAACATGGGAGTTGAAGGATAACTTCCTCTTGATAACCACCTTCAAGCTCTCTTGTAACTCTTAATTTTCCGTCCTCAACTTTAACACTAGTAACAGCTGTTGCGAATGGTAAGTTCAACATTGAAGCCAATAAAGCTCCTACCAAAGCGTTGTTGCAATCCTGACTCATTAAACCCGCTATGATTAAATCGAAATTCTCTTCAGATATAACATCCTTAATTGCTAAAGCTGTTTTATAAGGATCCATACCGGTTTCGAGGGGTATTTTTATAGCTCTATCTGCCCCCATCGCAAGACATTTTCTTAGAGTATCTTCGTTATTTCCAACTCCTATAACAGTCACTTCTCCACCATGCATTTCTTTTAGTCTTATAGCCTCTTCAATTGCATAACGGTCCCAGTCATTTATATCGTAGATCAATCCTTTTTCGTCTATACTCTTCTCATCTTTTAAACGTATCTCGCTCTCTGTATCGATTGCATGTTTTGCAAGCACGAATATTTTCAAACTCTCACCCCCGTTACCGATTTTCAAAACGATTAATATGTTTTTTCAAAAATCTCAAATTTTTTTAAATTTTTTTAAATTTAAAAAATTTAAAAATAAAAATTAGGATTAAAGGATCGAATCGTTATTTACCCTTAAACTCTGGCTTTCTTTTTTCAAAGAAGGCTTTGAAACCTTCTTTTGCATCATCAGTTGATGCGGTAATACCAAAATAGGCAGATTCAAGTGCTTGCCCAATCTCAATTGGCGATTCGTAACCAAAGTTTATTGCATACTTCGCAAGAGTTAAAGCTATAGGCGCACCTTTAGCCAACTCTTTAGCCAAACTCAAAACTTCTTCCCAAAGTTTTTCATCATCTGTAGCTTTATTCACCAACCCTATCGCCTCAGCTTCATCTCCTTTGAGCCTTTTTGCGAGCATTATCATTTCTTTTGCTTTTGCAACTCCTATAAGTCTTGTCATCCTTTGTGTTCCACCCCAGCCAGGAATTATTCCTAAGGAAGTCTCTGTTAAGCCAATTTGAGCGTTTTTGGCCATTATCCTGAAATCGCATGCTAAAGCTAACTCACAACCTCCACCAAAAGCATAACCATTTATGGCTGCAATAACAGGCTTTGGAAATCTCTCTATTGCTGTAAACACTTCTTGACCTTTTGTAGCGAGCTTCATAGCTATGTTGGGTTTGAGTAAATCTTTTTCCAATGTAATTTGAAGATCTAAACCAGCTGAAAATGCCTTGCCTTCTCCTGTTATTATTAAAACTCTGATATTCTCATCTTCTTCAAGTTCTTTTAAAGCATTTAAAATCTCATCAAGAGTTTCGATTGTTAATGTATTTAATCTATGAGGCCGATTTATTATCAGCTTAGCTATATTATCAATTTTTTCAATTTTTATATTATAATATTTTATTTTTGTGTAATCATAAAAACCTATTCCAGCTTTTCTTCCCGTTCTACCTTTTGAAACTAACTCTTTCAGATATTCGGATGGTTTTAGAATATCGTATCCTTTCTCTTCATAAATCTTTTCAACCTTCTCTAATATAACGTCAAGTCCTATTTCATCTGCAATCTCGCAAATACCTTTTGGCATGTTCGTTCCAAGTTTCATCGCAGTATCTATTTCATTGGCTGAGGCAACATCCATTTCAATCAAACTTGCTGCTATGTTTACCATTGGAGCTATAAGCCTCAATCCATCATATCTTCCAGCTTTATCTTTAGAAATTTTAGGTCTTCCAGTTCTCCAATCATAAAAACCTTTACCACTCTTCATCCCCAATTCATTAGCATTGAATTTCTCCTCCAAAACTTTAGATCTTGGGAGAGCATCCCATTGCTGAGTTGAGTAATATAGAATATCAAGTCCGACAAAATCCGATAACTCGATTGGACCCATTGGAAAACCATAATTATAAAGCATCTCGGCATCGATTTCTTCTTTATCGGCAACTCCATTTTCGTAATCTTGTATTGCTAATAGGAGATAAGGCATTAAACATCTGTTCACTATAAATCCGGTAACATCTTTTTTAACAATAACAGGTGTTTTTTTGAGACTTTTAACAAATTCAACTGCTATTTTTACAGTTTCATCACTGGTATGTTTTCCTTTTATTATCTCAACCAAGCTCATCACAGGGACTGGGTTAAAAAAGTGCATTCCAACAAATTTAGTTGGTCTATCAGTTACTTCAGACAATTCTGTGATGCTAAGTCCAGATGTGTTTGTTGCTAAGATGGCTTTCCTGTTATACTCGCAAACTTCCCTAAAAACTTGTTTTTTTAGATCCATTACTTCAGGAATAGCTTCGATAATTAAATCTGCGTCTTTCACAGCCTCTTTGAGATCGGTAGTATAATGAATCTTACTTGTTATCTCTTTGAACTTCAAAAGACTAATCTTACCTTTATTGACATCTTTTCTCAAATTCTTCTCTATTGTTGCTTTTCCCTTTTCAAGAAACTCATCCTTTATATCTCTAACGTAAACTTCATATCCAGCTTGTGCAACAACTTGTGCAATTCCAGAACCCATAGTTCCAGCTCCAAGAATGGCAACTCTCTTAACCTTATCTGCTACATTCATGTTGTTGGTCATGTTGTTAGTTGTTATATTATCGGTCATATTATCAACCCTCTATGGGTATGAGTTCATACATTAAATATCCTTCTTTTCTCTTCGAAATCTCAACCTTTACTCTCTGTCCAGGCTTCACTTTTTTTGGATCCCCTTTTAGCCAAGCGGTAATCCTAACACCATCATCGAGTTTTGCAATTGCAACAGTATATGGATCGTAATTGGAGAAGCTGGGTGGTCTAACAAAAACAACCGTTAACGTCTCTAAAACACCTTCTTTAGCTAATTCGATCCACTCCATATTGCTATCTTTACATGTTGGACAATCTTTTTGTGGTGGGAAAAATATCTCCCCACAATCCCTACATCTTGTTGCAAGCAACTTCCCTTCTCTCAAACCCTCGAAAAATGGCATAATATTTTCTATGCTGACTAGGTATCTAATATTCATTTCTCGCAAATCAACCCATTGTAATGCCCCGCTCTTTTCATCAATTATTACAGGAAATCCGAATTCTTCAATATTTTTTTCTATAGCCTTTTCAAATTCCATAAAACATCACCTCTCAAGTCCATAAATCGTAACATATGCATAATGTCCAGTCCCTCCGATGTTATGTGTTAAGTATTTTCCATTAACGACGTCGATCTGCCTTCCTTTTTCAGCCTTGTTCAAAAGCTGTTTATAAGCTTCAACAGCTTGACTAACTCCAGTAGCACCAATGGGATGACCTTTAGCCTTTAAACCCCCGTCAACATTCACTGGAATCTTACCACCTATATATGTTTGTTCTTCTCTTATTAATTCAACACCCTCTCCTCTTTTTGCAAATCTAAGATCTTCATAAGCTATTATCTCTGCTGAAGTGAAACAGTCATGAACGTTTGCTCCATCTAAATATTTACAAGGATTGTCTATATCAATTCCTGCTTTTCTATAAGCAATCTCAGCTGCATAAACGGCTGATTTTAATGAAGTGAAGTTATCCCTCTTGCTTAGATTTGCAGTTCCAGTCCCAACGCCTTGACTCAGTATGAATACTCTTTCATCTATCTTCCATTCTTTAACTTTGTCATCACTAACCATTATTACTGCTGAAGCCCCATCGGTTATTGGTGAACAATCGAACAGCTTGAATGGCCATGATATGTATGGGGAGTTTAAAGCTTGCTCGATTGTTATCTCTTTTTGGAATTGAGCATAGGGGTTTCTTGCTCCATAAAAATGATTTTTCACGGCTACTCTGGCAAAATCTTCTTCACTAGCATTGTATTTGGCCATATATGCTGTTGCATATAGTGCATAATAAGCGGGAAACGTCAGACCAAAATTCTCAAATTCCCAGAAAAAATTTCCAAATCTACCTATTAATTCTATAACTATCGGATTTGTAGATTCTTGCATTTTTTCAATGCCGAGAATTAACACAACATCAGCCTCTCCACTCTTAATCGCTGTGTATCCAACTCTTATAGCAGCACTTCCTGTTGCGCATGCCGCTTCTACACGCATACTTCCAGCCGGCTCCAACTTTGCATATTCGGCTATAAGTGGAGCTACAGCCGCTTCACTACTCCACACACCAGCTGTACCGATAACAAAGAAATCTATATCCTTTTGTTCGATGTTTGCTGTATCTAAAGCGGGTTTTATAGCTTCCCAAGCAAGTTCTGGAATACTAACATCTCTTCTATTACCGAATTTTGAATGACCTACACCAATTATAGCCACCATCAAAGCTCTCACTCTCTTTAATTATATAAGACTTTCTTGAATTTTATTTCTCAAATCTCCTTAAATTGTTCTTAGAATGATAAAAAATCTTATAATCTAAAGAAAGACAATAGTTTTTGATATTTTTTGTATTAGAGACGGATAGATCAAATTCTACGATTTTAAAGATTTTATGTCAGTCTTTGCACAAAACAATTTTATATTATCGTATGTACTGTTGTATATGATAAGTTTTCAATTCACAGAAGAGCAAGAGGACATAAGAAGAGCTGCTAGAGAGTTTGCAGAGAGAGAATTCACCCCAGAATTGGCGATGAAATGTGATAGAGAGGAGATATTTCCATTTGAACTCTTTAAAAAATGTGCAAGATTGGGATTTCATGCGATAGCAATACCAGAGGAGTATGATGGAGGAGGATACGGGCCTATAGAACAAATGATTGTGATGGAGGAATTCTCTTCTGTAAATCCTGGACTCGGATTAGCATGTTTGATACCAACTTTTGGAGTGGAGATTTTATTGTTGCATGGAAGTGAGGAGCAGAAAGAAAAATGGATACCAAAGCTTGCTAGAGGGGAGGTTATAATGGGGATGGCAAATACAGAGCCTGATGCTGGTAGTGATTCTGCTAGCATTAAAACAAAAGCTGTGAAAGATGGAGATGAGTGGGTATTGAATGGAACTAAGCAGTTCATATCCAACGGAAGTATCGCTGATTTCATTCTTGTTACTGCAAGAACTAGAGAAGTAGAGAGATTTGAAAGTAGACATAAAGGAATAAGTTATTTCATCGTTGAGAGGAGCAGAGAGGGATATAGAGCAACTAAGATAAAGGGGAAGATGGGTATAAGAGCAACAGATACCGCTGAGATAAGTTTGAACAATGTGAGAGTGCCAGAAAGCAATTTGGTTGGTGAGGAGGGGAAGGGATTTTATTATATGATGGAGTTCTTTGATATAACAAGAGTTTGGGTCGCTGCTCAGGCTGTAGGAATAGCGAAAGGTGCTTTAAAACTTGTAGTTGATTATGTAAAGCAAAGAAAGGCTTTTGGTACACCTCTTGCAACTTTTCAATACATACAATTTAAAATAGCTGAACTTTCAACAAAAATTGAGGCTGCGAGAACACTTGCTTACAGAGCTGCAGCAATTCAAATAGAGAAAGGAAAACCAGATAACACTCTTTCAGCAATGGCAAAGTGGTATGCTGGAGAGATAGCTGTTGAAACGACAAACTGGGCTCTTCAATTTCATGGTGGGTATGGTTACATCGATGAGTATCTTATAAATCAATTTTACAGAGATGCAAAGATAACGGAAATATACGAGGGGGCAAAAGAAATAGAGAAATTGATAATCGCTAGAAATATATTTGGATTCAAAGGAAGATAAAAGTTTGTATATTATTTTATTTTATTATTTATATTAAATAAAAATAAAAAATGGATAAAGGGAAAAGATAATCTATGAATTGTTTGTGTTAAAATTTACATCAAAGCTTAGATTTTCAAGTTGTTGTAATTCATTCATAAAGTTTTCGATCTCTTTTGTATCATTTATCACTTTTTCCAGATCTTGTAAATCCTGATCAGCGATAGTTGTTATATTTGTTGTTATGGAATTTTTTTCTTTTGTAACCCCTCTCTTACTTACACATCCAAATAATGTTATCGCAATCAGCACTATTAATAATACCATTATTAATGATATTGATTTTATTTTTACGATTTTATTTTTACTATTTCTACTCATCATTTTCGTTTTGCCCATATTCACTTTTTTGAGACCCAAATTTAACTTCAGTTTCGGTGTATGAAATTTCATCGCTCATCTTCTCTTTAGGTAGTTTTTTCACTCTGTAATATCCCTCCCCATTTAAGTAGAGTGTCCCACTTCCTTTTGCATAGAGTTTTATATTCTCACCACTTATGAAAATTTTAACATCCTTGCCCCTTATAACAACCTTGCCATCTCCCATGTAAATAACTTTACCATCCTCATTTAAACTTCTAAATCCCACAACACTTATAATTGCATTTCTTGGTTCAACCATAAGTGTGCCGTTTCCTTTTATATGAGCTATTAAGTCTCCTTCAAGTCTTATCTCTCCATTACCAGACACCCATACCTCTCCAGTTTTATTGCCATAGAGTATATGTGCATATGTTGCCATCATTATGAATTCTTTAAAAAACAACTTTACATCATTAAAAGCATCTTTAAGATATCTATTAACCTCTTTTAAAAGGGCATTTCCTTCTTTAAAGAGTTTATTTACATCTTTACCATTTTTCATCTCTTTAAATTTGTTCTTTGCAGCTTCAAGACTCTCTCTTGCTAGTTTTATTTTTTCTGAATAGTTATTGAGTATATCTTCAAGTTTGGAGATGTTGTAGGTATTTACATCTTTTGCGGTTTTTAATTCATTCAACCTCTCTTCAAGTTTTGCTTCAACAAACTCTGCTCTATCAATTACATATTCAAGTCTAGCGACAATTATTTGTCCAATTATGCTTTTTATTCCTACTCTTATATTTTCCCAAGAATCTTTAAGATCTTTAATTGCACTCCTCAATTCACTTACGTTTTTTGCCGAAGTAACGTTATCAATTTTTTCCTCGATTGTTATTATGTATTGATCGATTTGCTCTCTCAACTCTTTTTTAGTATCATTTGAAATTCTTGGGGAGTTATTTATATAGATCTTCAATCTCTCAAGATAACTTATTGCGAATTTTCCTCCAGTTATGATGAAATTTTTTGCTTCTACAAACCCAAAACCACGTCTTTTTTCCTTTAATTTCATGTATTTCATATACTCCTCTTTTGCCTTATTATAATCTTCTTTTTTATATTTGTTATATTTTTTATACTTTTCTATAATATGTTTGTCTCTCTTCTTCTCCCTTTCCTCTCCCAAATCTTTTATCAATTTTTCATTTTTTGGCTTTTGCTCTCCATCTTTTTTGTCTTTATCAATGCTGATACTATTATGGTATATCTCTGAGTTTTGGTATATTTTTTTGGTAGCTACAACATCCAGATGCTTGTTAGTTAGTGCTAATGTTGGTGTTATTATCAAAGCTAATGAAAGGAGTGCTAGTAACATTATCTTTCCTATCAGTAAAGTAAGGTTTTTTATATTGCTACTCATCCGATACCACCTTTTAGTTATATTTAATTATATGTTAATTATTTTATTATACTCATTATCTAATTTTACCTTTATTTTGTTACTTAAGCAACATCTTTACTGTGAAAAAATATATAGATTC
>WAJX01000196.1 GCA_015523665.1 Ferroglobus sp. | reverse complement strand
CTCTTTTAGTATACACTCGCTAACTCTCCTATTTATAGCTTTGGCATATATCACATACTCATGTGCATACTCAATGCCGTATTTTTTTGTGAATGGAGCTTTATCATGTATTCTATTCTCATTTAAATTTTGAATTTCAATAAAAAGTCTATGGATAAACTTACTCTCTTCTTGTCCTTCAAATAACTTGCCCCATTCAGTTTTCTTTATCTTTCCATTGAAGTATACAGCCTCAAGTGCTGAATGCCAAGCTGTGGACATGTAATCCTCCTTTAAATGTGTTCCAAGCTCATGTATGCCGTAGTAGTCCTTGTAATTTCCCTTCTCAACCCTTGACAAATCTCTAAAGTATATGTGTGGAATTCCAATGATCATCGCAATACTGCCCATCTCCATCTCAGCTTTCCTACACACACTTTCGAGGAGGAAGGTTATGAAGTTAATATTTGGTTTGAAGTAATTAAAGGCATCTAAACTTCTCATATATGCTGTGCCATGGAGATATCCATCAACATAAAGAAAGCTGACTTCGGTTATAGCTGGAGGAGTGTTACATTTATGATCCTCTGGTTTCCATATTGGGATAGACACCCTCCTAGAATATGGAGTTTTTTTAAGCTTCTCAACAGCTACATCTATTAGATTTTCAACTCTCTCTAAATAACTCTCTCCACAAGCTTTCCACCCACCAAAATCCCTTTCAAAATCTGTATAGCTTGGATTCTTACATATAATCATTGTTGGATTTATTCTCATCTCATCTCCATATCTTGACTTTATATGTCTACCCTCATCAACTATTTTAGAGATCAATGATCTTTGGAGAGATTCTGGTGTTTTTTTTATTAGCATTAGAGAAATAGATGATAATAAACGATAAAACATTTATGGAGCTATGCTGAATTTTAGGTGGTTATAGGGGTATCGAAAGTCTTATTAATATACTTTGGAGGTAGTTAATATGATGAGATAAATGATGTCTGATCCAAATACATACTAACATACTATACTGTCTATGTCCATAAGCGCCGGTGGTGTAGCCTGGTAACACCGGGGCTTGCCGAGCCCCTGCCCCGGGTTCAAATCCCGGCCGGCGCATTACCTTAACAATTTGAAAAGTTAAAAAGGTTTCGATTATGCCAAGCGCTGAAGGTCTGGAAATCGGAAGGAGAATGCTTGAAAGATACGTCAGACTTAGAAAGCTTTTAACCCGCCCTGATCTCGACTCCGAAGTGAAAGAAGAGATTGAAGGGTTCTTGAAGACTTTCGATGAGTATCTCGATTTCATTGGTAAAAACGTTAGAGAAACCTGTAAAATCTTGGGAATCGAAATGAATATTCCTCTGCCACCGAAAATATAGCTTAATTTTTATAAAGTCTCAAAATGAGTCTCATTCCCATCGATGTTAGCGAAAAAGTGAGACTGTTAAAAATTCGTTGAATGCAATATTAATCCCTAAGCGATTTTTTGACTATTCAGCACTTGATCACACTACTTCGATCCGATTAACCTGTCAGCAATTCGAGAAAAGCTAAAGAAAGCTAAAGAATTTAAAAGAGCGATCTTTCATCTCGACCGTATCACCTAACACTAACGTGGGAGTCTCATTTAGTCTCATCTAAAAACGATTTTTGAGACTTCCTCAGATATCCGTTTATATTCTTCATCAGTCAACTGTAATAGCTCTAAATAGTTGTCAGCCTCGACTGAGAACTTTATTTCTCTCCTTCTCCCCAAAATGAAGTTTCTAACATCCTTGTCAACCTTCATCTTTACGAGGAGGTTGTTGAACCACTTGCGGATATACTTGGCTGAGATAGTCCTACCGGATTTCGCCTTGTAATAGATCTTTACGTTGCGAATTTCGAATCTTTCAAGCCTCTTCGCCAGCCAATCGGGTAGATAAATCCAAAAACCCTCTTTAAATCCTTCTGAAAGATGGGAAATCTCGTATCTCGCAAATCCTTCCTTGAAGACCAAAAACTTGGGATTGAACTCGCTGAGCATTTTCAAAACGTGGCTTAGTCTCGCACCGCTGTAAAGTAAAATCAGAGATATTATGTATTGTCTCCTGCTCAGCTTGACTTCAAAATACCTAAAAGCTTCCCTGATGTCTCTGTCAGTTGGGATCATCTTATCGGGCTTTGTTTTCTTGATTTCTGCGACTTTCCTCACTCTGTCTGCCGTCTTCGGGTCGATCAATTCTCTTTCTTCAAGGAAGTTAATTAGGTTCCTGATCGCTTTGGCGGTGTTGTTTGCTGGACTCCTTTGGTATA
>WAJX01000195.1 GCA_015523665.1 Ferroglobus sp. | reverse complement strand
GTATCGTTCTTGTTCATCGCCTTTAAATCTTACAGCTTGATACATAACTCTCGGTTTAACTATCGCTAAATCTTTACTCTCTAAAACTGTTGCAAACATTTTCCTAATTTGTGCCTCAGCATTGGCTAAAGTTTTACCAAAATCTTCTGCAGCGATCTCTAATTTTTGAATGTCCTCTAAAATTTCATCTGCGGAAATCCTTCTTCTCACAAAATCACCTCCTCGTTAATAATTCAGTCCATCTTAAACCAACCAAAAATGCAGAATATGACTTTTTACCCATCAAAACATCATCAACAAACTTATCTAACCATCCCAATTCACCATATCTCTCATTAAATCTTGCGATGACATATTTTATAGCCCACTTTTTTGCAAACTTTGCATTATGATTCATTCCTCTCAAAATTGAGTAAATTATTGCTCTAGATACACCTCTTTCTATTGCGTCTATAAGCATATTTTTAACCTCTTTAGCAAAATCAAGCTCCTCAAACCTTATTTTCTCGTTAAAGATCGATATTGCATCTTTGCCTTTATCTTTAAATTTTTCTTTAGCAGATTCTAACGATTCAACAACAATTTGATAAGACTTATATACAGGAAACTTCTTCTTACAAACCAAAATTCCTGATGAAACTGTTAAATTTGGATTATTTGTAAACTTTTGAAGCTCTTCTTTGATTTTTAATGAAAGATCGAGTATTTGGTTCCATGGTCCTATAACAAAAAAGTCATCTCCTCCGCTATATACAACATAAATTCCGCTTTTACTAAAAGGTCTGGTAGTTGTGAAGAAGTATCCATCTTTACAAATTCTCTCCACACAGTATCCGTAAAAGATCTCTAAAAGAGAACTTAAAGTTGCATACCTACTTGGAGATGTAACAATTCTTGTAGGTTTAACTTTTTTACTTTTACAATTTGGACATTTAATTTCTTCTATGAATTCCTTTCCACAGCTTTTACATACAAAGCCTATCTGCTTCTGTTTAATATCCTTATCTTCGCAGTTAGGGCATTCGGTTTCTGGAAAGAATTTATTCTTACAATCTTCACAAATAAATCCTATTTTCTTTCCCCACCATATGCTAATACCTTCGGAGAATATCCTTCCTATATCATCTCCATCCATTTTCATGATACCAATGTAGTCCGCTCCTTCAGCAAACTTCACCAATTCGTCTATTCTAGTTTCTGCGGCTTGAGTATTGAAAAATCTGAATCCAAGACCAACGTTATTTTTAAGCAACTCATTGTTCAGAAAATCTGTAGAGTTTACCTTTAAAATGTAATCTGCATCTTTTAATTGCTTTATATTCTTTGTAATTTTAAAACCAATCCCGAGTATTTTTATATCACCGTTACGCCAGTATACACCAATGTATCCATCTTTAAGGTTTATTAAACTCTTGCTAATTTTGTAAATTTCATAGCAAGTTTTACAAACCTTAATTTTCTCTTCTTCCTCTTCTGGATCTATTTTCTCTTCTTTCAGATCCTCTTTACGAACTTCTCTTTTACAAATCTCACATTCAACGAGTTCTGACTCATAATCTTCTAGTCTAAATAACCATTCATAGTTTTCCTTTTCCATTAGCTCATAATATCTCTTAGACTTCTTTTCCCCAAGTTTTTCATCAACACGCTTTAGAATGTTTCCAAAATCTTTAACATCTTTAAAACTAAATTCTTCCCATTCAACCGCTATATAAATTCCTAGGTTCAAAATCTCTTTATTTATCTCTTTAATTACTTTTTTTAGTTTATCAATTATTTCATTTTTGGCTGGTGCTATAATCGTGAAGTTTCCAGCAGCACATGAGAGTATCTGGAGTGATGGAATACCAAGCTCTTTCACGATTCTGAACGTGGAGGCTAGATTCAATAGCTCAAGATAAAATGACCTACCTTTTAAAAATCTTAGCGCTTTCTTTGATGTTATTGTAACTATGAAATCCTGTATTCCAGAAATGTCTCCTTTTATAAGTATAAATCTATCTTTATTTTCGAGCATACAATACGCAAATATAGCTGAGAGTCTCATATGTTCGTAAAGTGATGTGTCGGGAATAGTTGTGTCTGCCGGCACGAAGAATGTATATTTCTTTAATACATTTGAAATCGTAAACAATAATTTATCAAAGCTTAAATTTGCTTTCAAAACTCTAATAATCTCGTTTTTGAGTTTTTCCCAAAACTCATAATGTACTCCTGCTTCTTTGAGAGTCTTAGGTCTAAGATAGTATGGTTCTAATGTAATTTCTCTAACATCAAAATACATTTCTTCACTTTTACCCTTTCCAATATCTATAGTAGATAAAATGCTCAGCATTGGTTGCTCAAACCAATTTTTACTAGCTATCTTTTCTTTTATTTTTAACTCCTCCAATCTTTCAAGTCCAGCAGAAAGATTATCTGATTCACATATAATTTCGGCATATTTCCTAAGCTTAGGTTCTACCTTGCTTAGAGTATCGTAGTCTTTTCCTTTGTGATGTCCATAAGCTATCTCTGCAAGCTCTTCATCAAAACTTCTCAAAAATTCTCTTGTTTCCTCTGCATGCTGTGAATAAGATTTTCTAGCTTTGGCTTTGTACCTATTTATAACCTTTCCGATGTCGTGGAGTAATGCAGCGATTACGGTTTTTTCTTCTAGCTTCAACCTACAAACCCCCATCTTGCCTTACACAATCTCCCGAGGAAAGTCAATCTATACCTCTTCACCTTTCCCTCTAAAACATCTAAAAGTCCATACTCCTTTAACTCCTTCAAATACTGTGCAGCAGTCTTCTTGTTTATCCCAAGCTTTTCAGCAACATCAAGTGATGAATTTCCATCTTCAAAAACTCTTATAACATCCTTCTTGGCATTAGAAAGCTGGTCGAATTGTGAAACATTATATG
>WAJX01000194.1 GCA_015523665.1 Ferroglobus sp. | reverse complement strand
GTGTATAAGAGACAGGAGAGATACAAAGGGGGTGCTCATTTCAAAATTCATCCTTCACCTTTATTTTTTAACAGCCTACTTTTTTTAACTCATATCAATTCCATGTTGACATTCCACCTTACTTGCTTTATCAAATTTCTCGGGGAATGATACAGTGATACCATTTGCAACATTATGAATATTTTGAGGTCGCCTTATATTGGCTCTGCCCCTTAGCATATTTTAAAATCGTCATAGTGTTTGGAGATCGAACATGCATAACAAACAAAAAGAGAGAGGGATGATAAGAAAGGGTGGTCAAAGTAGCTCACTTGTGGACATGGGGAAGATATTTTTTGAAAGCAAAGGAGGTGGAATTCAGATAGTTCACGACGATTTTCTTACTACAAAATTCATTGAGAAAAATTCAGTTGATCTTATTGTAACCTCACCTCCCTACAATGTGGATATTCACTACAATTCCTTTAAGGATGACATTCCTTACGAAAAATACCTTGAATTTACAGAAAAATGGTTAAAGAAGGCATTGGATTTGGCGAAACCAGATGGTAGGATGTGTTTAAATATTCCTTTAGACAAAAGCAAAGGAAGAAAGGGAGCTGGTTTTCAAAGTCTTTATGCCGATGTAGTTGATATCGCAAAGAAAGTAGGATGGAGATACTTTTCAACAATAATTTGGAATGAAGGTAACATTTCGCGGAGGACTGCTTGGGGGTCATGGTTAAGCGCGAAAGCTCCTTATGTAATCGCACCCGTCGAGGTTATTGTTATTTTTTACAAAACACAGTGGCAAAAAATTAAGTCTGGAAGGAGTGATCTGACAAAGGAAGAATTTATGGATTGGACCAATGGGATATGGACCTTTTCAGGCGAAAGTAAAAAGCGCGTAGGTCATCCTGCTCCCTTCCCCATTGAGTTACCAAAAAGGTGTATAAAACTTTTTAGTTTTGTGGGTGACACGGTGCTGGACCCCTTTTTGGGAAGCGGTAGTACTCTAATAGCATGTTCTGTACTCAATAGAAAGGGGATCGGTGTAGAGATAGATGAAAACTATTGCAAACTTGCAAGGGAAAGATTGAAGAAAGAGGCCCTTGTTAAACAGGTCAACCTCTGGATAGATACATGAGAAGCGGGTTTAAATGCAAGACGGAATTATTAGAAAAATTAGTGGATGGATTAAATGTGACTGTTCTAAATGATCTAAATGGAGATTTTCTCGAGTCATTGAAAAGGTTTGACTCAATTGCAGAGAAAAGACTTCGTCCATTGCTGGAAGGTTTTTATCCCAACGAACGAAGTAGAGACCAAGCATGGAGAACCTGTAAGGGTTCTTTATACGAGTACGCAGTTTTCCAATATATAAATTCACTAATTTATAAGAAAAAACACTTGCGAGAGGGACTTACAGTATTTATGGGGGATTATGTCTTGGATGAATACAGAGACCAAATTTCGATTAGAAACTGGAACGATATTTTTCCTGATGTTGACATCCTTTTGATAGAAAGGCGCACCAATAGAGTGAAAGCAATTCTCTCTTGTAAGACAAGTTTGAGGGAAAGATTGACAGAGACTGCTTTCTGGAAAAGGGAATTGGAAAGGAAAAGGGATATGCAGGATATCAAGATCGTATTTATCACGGCCGATAAAGACAATGAACTCAAAACCGAAACGAATCGATATATCCTTTTACATGTCATAGATCAAACATTCATAACCGATCCGCAAAGGTTCGACGAGTTGATTCTATTTTTTTCATCGAAATATGGCGATAGGAAGGATTTTCAGGAGTTGATGAACAGAGTAAAATTGATAGACGAAATGGAGACCTTTTTGATTCATTTACTAAATTTGAGCATGTGACGGCCATTTGTTCATGTCTGAGTAGTCAATTTTAAACTTAGATAGATGTTCCTTTATTGCTTTTTTGTTATGTCTGAGTGGCAGACAATATCCTTGAATCCTTGACGAATAGATCTTTAAAAGGTTTCTCTTTAAAATTGCATGCCTTCTTCCTTACCATTTTATTGGGCTATTTCAACCATTATGATTATCAGCGCATGTAAGCTTTTCGTTCGTTTTTATAAAATCAAATGCTAGTTGCCAACCCTACTGTTATGGGTGTGCTCGCTCCCTCTATACCGCTATTGGCATCGTCCCATCCAAAAAATACGCTTGTATAACCAAAGTAGGTCGGAAACTTGAGGCCTGTCAGAATGGAGATCCTACGCTCATTCTCGAAGGAAAATTCGGACACTCCTATAGAATACCTTTCCAGGGAAATGCTTGAAAATAGGGTGATCCCACCCTTAAGGGGTATCCCAAAGGCGAAGGAACCACCAGGCCCAAATACGTATTTGCCACGAAAGACTTCTCCGGTTACCTCCTGGGGAATGATGTAGAAGAAGGTTAACCTGTACCAATCACCTCTCTTTCCC
>WAJX01000193.1 GCA_015523665.1 Ferroglobus sp. | reverse complement strand
TTGTTATGTTGAGCAGGAAAACTCATTTATGGATTTTGAAACATTTAAAAAAGTAGTAGATCAATTTTATGATATCGGTGGGCTTAAGTTAATTATATCTGGTGGTGAGCCACTACTCCACCCCGAAATATGGAAATTTTTGAGGTATGCTAAGAGGAAGCCATTTAGACTAGTTTTACTTACAAATGGCTTGTTGATTGATGAGAAGTATGACAAGGGGATTCTGGAAAAATTGAAGATTGTTGACGAAATCCAAATAAGCTTAGATGGTATGAAGGGACATGAGATTCTTAGAGGTGTTAGTTATAAGCTGGTTTTAAATGTGATTAAAAAGGTTGTTGAATCTGGGATAGATGTCTCAGTCTCTACGATGATAACAAAGTTTAATATGGATGAATTTGAAGAGATGGCTAAAATTCTGAGAGGTATTGGGATAAAGAGGTGGTTAATAGATTTCCCATCATGTGATAAATCGATGGTTCCAGAATTCTTTGAGGCGAGGAAGATATTGCTGGATTATGGGTTTGGAGAGTTAGGACATGAAGGAAGTAAGGATTATGCTTGTGGAGCCCATTTTGCATCTATCACTCCAGACGGTAAGATGACAAAATGTGGTTTCTTTAATGAGAGTGTTGGAGATGCTGAAGATCTTGAAAAGGCTTGGGATGAGATGAAGAGAAAGTATATCTGGAAAATTGATGAGTTAAAATGTGAGTGCGATTACAAGGATGAATGTAAAGGAGGGTGTAGGTTTAGGGCGTTAAATTATACCGGCAATCTTTTCGATAGAGATCCAGTAATGTGTTCAATCTTTAGATTGCATTAATACTTTTAATCACTCTCTTGAATTCTTCAATAAAGTTTAAGACTATCTCTTCATTTACGTGAGGCATAATAACCATTCTTATAGCTCTCGGCTCTTTTATCGTTGAAATAACCCATCTTCTTTTATAAAGCTCTTCTTTAATTTTTTCCGCTTTCTTAGTTTTAAATGAAACCACATTCATTATAGGCTCTATAACCGGCTCAAATCCTAACTTTTGCATCTCTTCAACAAGCAATATTGTATTTTTAAGACATCTTTCTATTATCCTCTTCATCCCTTTAAATCCTAAATATTTCAAAACTGCATAAGCTGATGCAACACTTGCTCCTGGGCGGGTTCCTGTTAGTGTGTATTGATATTTACTGGTTAAATACGGAGTTTCGACTTCAAGAGCTCTCAGATAACTTTCATCTCTGAACAAAATTCCTCCAGCAGGTATAGTTGCCATACCCATCTTGTGTGGGTCTATAGTTATAGATGAAACTCCTTCAAGCTCAAAATCGAAAGGAAATTTTTTATCCATAAATGGAATCACAAGCCCACCGAAAGCTGCATCTACATGAAGTTTAACATCTTTTTCAATAGCAATCTCTGATAACTCATCAATAGGATCGACTTGTCCCAATTCTGTCGTTCCAGCTATGCCGACGATTGCGATAGTGTTTTTATCAATCTTTTTTTCAACTTCTGAGGTGTTAACTCTGTAATCCTCATCTAATCCAACTCTCTTTATTCGAACCCCTAATATGTCTCCTATCTTCTCAAATGAAAAATGTGCCGATTTTGGAATGACTATATTGGGTTTTTTCACTCTTTTTAGATTTCGAGCGGATCTGATACCTTGTATGTTAGCTTCTGTCCCTCCTGAGCATATATATCCAGCACAATCATTTTTATGTAAAAGTTTTCCTATCATAGATATTAATTTTCTCTCAAGTTCCCAAGTACCAACGAAGATCCCAGGATCTCCAAGATTAGTTTCTATAAATAACTGATGTGCCTTAACAGCTATTGGATGTGGTGAGGTGCACATCGAACTCAGAACTCTTGAGTAAGGTATGTCTTTTCTTCTAAAGCTTTTGAGATCATTGATGATATCAACTACATCCATAAATCCTGAGCTTTCAATCAGCTTAAATACATATCTAACTTATTCGTATTGTGAATATCGCAATTTTAGCTGGTGGGAAAGGGAAAAGAATGAATTTTATTGAAAAATCAATGATAAATTTGTGTGGTAAAAAGATAATTGATAGAATCTACGATAGATTTAAGGAGTTTAACATTGTTGTTGTTTGTAGAGATGAGAGGCAAAAAAGCATTTTTAAGATGCCAAGTATATGTGATTCTTTAAGAAATTTCGGCCCTCTCGCAGGTATACATTCCGCTTTAAAATATTTTAAGGATTATACTGCAATAATTGCAACAGACATGCCGTTTGTTAAAAAAGAAGTTATCGTGGAGATTTTTAATACAGCTTTAATGAAAAAAGCTGATGCTGTAATCCCTGTATGGCCAGATTTAAAGCTTGAACCATTACTGGCTGTTTATTCTCCATCGTTAGTTGATGAAATTGAAAGGAGTTTTTTAAAAAATGAAAGGAAAATACTAAATCCTGTTTTTAGACTTGAAAGAGTATTTCTTTATGATGTTAGATGTCTGAAGAAATTTGACAAAAATTTAATATCTTTCATAAACATCAACACCTTTGAAGACTTAAAGAGAGCTGAGGAGATATGCTCATCGATAGATTCGGGAGGAGAATAACAAACTTGAGGATTTCAATAACGAACAGATGCAATCTATCATGCTATTATTGTCATCGAGAAGGTTATTCATCAAATGATGAGATGAGTGTTGATGAGATTAAAACAATAGTAAGTGCATTCAAAAAGCTTGGAATAAAAAAGGTTAAGATAACGGGTGGAGAGCCTTTAATGAGGAGAGATGTTACAGATATCATAAGTTCTATGCCCAGATTTGATGAAATCTCACTTACAACCAATGGGATAAACCTTTCAAAAATTGCAGCAGAATTGAAAGAAGCTGGGCTTAGTAGAGTTAACGTTAGTTTGGATACATTAAATGAGGAGAAGTATCGAGCCATTACTCGGGGTGGAAAGTTAGATAAAGTTTTAGATGGAATAAGTGAAGCTGTTAGTATGGGGCTTACACCAGTTAAGGTAAATATGGTAGTTATAGACAACTTTAATGTAGAGGAAATAGACAATATGATTGATTTTGTTTCAAGATATAAGCATAATGTGATTTTGCAGTTAATAGAAGTTGTTGGAAATAACGATAATCATTACGACCTCTCTCTGATTGAAAAGAAGATAAAAAAAGAGGCTAAAGAAGTTAAAGTGAGGGCTATGCATAGAAGGAGGCAATATATACTTGATAAAGCAATAGTTGAATTTGTTAATCCGATAGACAATTCAGAGTTTTGTATGGCTTGTAACAGAATAAGAGTTACCGCAGATGGAAAAATAAAGCCATGTTTAATGAGAAATGATAATCTTGTCAATATAAGGGGACTTAAAGGGGAAGATTTAATAAACGCTATAAAAAAAGCGGTTATGCTTAGGGAACCTTATTGGAGTGGATGTAAATGATAGAACTTAAGATAAATGGAAAAAAGATTGCTATGAATGATTACGTACAGAAAGTATTTGAGAATGTATTAGTAGCGTTGGTATCAACTTTGAAAGGTGTTGATGAGAATTGGAAGGAGATGGAAATCACATTAAAGATATTAAAGAAAGAATAAGAAATTTTTTAAAAGATATTCCTGAGTATATACCAGGGAAATCTGTTGAAGAAGTTAGGAGAAAGTATGGGTTAAAGAGAGTTATAAAGCTTGCATCGAATGAAAACCCTTATGGTTGTTCTCCTAATGTTATTGAGAGTATATCAGATTTCAAGAATTTCCACATATATCCTCCAAGTGATGCGGTTGAGCTGAGAGAGGAGATATCAAGATATATTGGTTTTGAGGAGGATATGATAGCTTTAGGAGCTGGTATGGATGGTATTATGGAAACGATTTTTAGAATGTGTGTGAGGGACGGAGATAAAGTGGCAATTCCAATTCCAACCTATACCTATTACGAAACTCTTGCGAGGATGCATAGAGCTGTGACTGTATTTTTAAAAAGAGATGAAGAATTTAAAACAGCAGAGTTTGAAAGAGATGCGGTTTTAACAATTTTAAACTCTCCAAACAACCCTACAGGAAATGTGGAGAGTTTTGATTTTGTTAGAGAGATTGTAGAAAGTGTTAGAGGGTTAGTTTTTATTGATGAGGCTTACGCTGAATTCACTCAAAAGAGATTAACCATGTTAGCAGAAATGGAGAATGTTATAATAGGTAGAACTTTTTCAAAAGCATTCGGATTAGCCAATCTCAGGATTGGTTACGCTATAATGCATCCAGATTTAAGGAGAGAGTTTATGAAAGTCTCAACTCCTTTTCCATTATCTAATATAGCTATAATAGCTGCTATCTCAGCTTTAAAGGATAGAGAATATATGGAGAATACTGTAAGAATGATTTTAGCTGAAAGAAGGAGACTTGAAAAAAAGCTGAAATCTTTTTTTAGGGTTTACCCATCAGAAGCAAACTTCATCTATGTCGAATCTGAACATTACAGCTCAACAGAGCTTTCGAATCTCCTTGAAAGGAGGGGGATTATAGTTAGAGATTGTAGTAATTTTAGAGGTTGTTCAAAACACTCTCTTAGAATATCTGTCGGAAAGAGAGAGGAGAATGATATGTTGATTGAAGCTCTTGAGGAGATACATGGGATATATGGTGGTGTATGATAGCTATAACGGGGACTCCAGGAACGGGTAAGTCATCAGTTGCAAAGATTTTGCAGGAGAAGGGATATAGAGTCGCTAATGTTAATCAACTTGCAAAAAAGTATGGATGTGTAGATGAGAATGAGGGAGTAGTTGATGTTGAGAAACTTTCAAAGATCGTATCAAATCTTGATTACGACTTTATTGAGGGGCACATCTCACATCTTCTCAACACCGACGTTATAATAGTTTTAAGGTGCAATCCAAAGGAATTAAAAAGAAGACTTGAAAACAGAGGATGGGAGATAGATAAAATACTTGAGAATCTTGAAGCTGAGATTGTTGATAGAATACTTATCGAATCAATTGAAAGGTCATTGAACGTTCATGAGATAGACACTACATATAAAACCCCAGAAGAAGTTGCTGCGATGATAGAGAGTATCTTGAAAGGGAAGAAATATCCGGTGGGAAAAATTGATTGGATTTCTGAAATAGAAAACGAAATTGAAAGATTTATAAGAAAATAATAATTATATTAATATTATATAATAATAAAATTAAAATTAATATTAAGTTTGAAAAATAAATTATCAAATATAAAATCTCTTTTGAGAGCAAAATACTTATATACAGACAATAAAAATGCAAGAACCAATATAATAAGGAGCATAAAGCTTATAAACTACAATATTATAATAATATTTTACCAGAAACCGCAGGTCCGGCAAATACTCCGATAAGGCGTAAGCCTAAAATGAGGGGTAGTTTCCTACCTGCGGTATAAAAAAGGAGGACCGCAATGGTTGCGGTCTGAGATGGGCTTGCCAGCAGGATAAATCCGGCAGGATACCCCGCCAATTCTGGTTGATCCTGCCAGAGGCCGCTGCTATCCGGCTGGGACTAAGCCATGCGAGTCAAGGGGCGTGGGCTCTTCGGAGTCCGCGCACCGGCGGACGGCTCAGTAACACGTGGACAACCTACCCTCGGGAGGGGGATAACCCCGGGAAACTGGGGCTAAACCCCCATAGGGGATAGGTGCTGGAATGCCCTATCCCCGAAAGTGTACAGTTGCCGTGAGGCGCTGTACAGCCCGAGGATGGGTCTGCGGCGGATTAGGTAGTTGGCGGGGTAACGGCCCGCCAAGCCGAAGATCCGTACGGGCCATGAGAGTGGGAGCCCGGAGATGGACCCTGAGACACGGGTCCAGGCCCTACGGGGCGCAGCAGGCGCGAAACCTCC
>WAJX01000192.1 GCA_015523665.1 Ferroglobus sp. | reverse complement strand
CATATCTGACTATCTTTGGATTCATCTGAATGAGTTATCTAAAATTGTAATATCAAAATTATTTTTTAATATAGGTAATTTATATCAGTTTATAATAACAACAGATAAAGCATTCAAGGCACTGTCAAGAATAACCTTAAAAAAATAAAAATTAAAAATACAAACCATGCAACCCCCAATCCAGCAGTTAATTGAAGAAATTAAAGCTAAGAAGGTCTTTCGGAGGAACAGAAAGAGATTGGAATTAAAGATCCTCCCAGCTTTACTCTACTTCTATGAACTTTCCTTAAGAAAAACAAGCAAACTAATTTCCCTTTTCCAGAAAATAAGCCATGAATATAAGAATCTACCACCGCAGAATTAAACGAATTCTGAAGCCTCCTGAAAATAGGAAAAGAAGATTAATAGTAATAGATGAAACCAAACTTAAGCTGGAAAACAAATATATCTCCATCTGGAGTGCGATAGATGTTGATACTAAGGATTGTCTTGCTGTATGGGCAACTGAAGAGAGAGCGAGTTTCCATGCTTATGCTTTCCTTAAAGAGGTTTTGAAGTTAATGCGAGAATAAACCAGAAGTGGTTGTAGATAAAAGTCTCCAGTATCTCTGGGCTCTGAAAAGAATGGGATTGAAATACAGGCGTGAAACCTTTGGAGAGAAAGAAATGCTGTAGAAGGATTCTTTTACTAAAAGGAAGAATAAAGAGGTTCTTGAACAGGATTCCCTTTAACAGTTCATTTGATTCTGTGCAAAGTTGGTTTGAGAGTTTCGTTGCAATTATAATGCGGAAATGTTATTTTGACAGTCCCACATTCAAAAATTGCGGAAGAATTTTATACTTTATTAAATTTACAAATAAATATGGTAATCGGTGTAACCATGGTAAACGTTGCTCCAGGAACAGAAAAAGGAGTTTATATGAAGGTCAAAGAAATGAAAAATGTTAGAGACATATTTCATGTATTTGGTGAATTCGATTTTGTTGTAATCGTTGAAGCTTCAAGTCTCTCAGAGCTTAATAAAACTGTTGATAGTATAAGAGCTATAGAAGGAGTGACAAAAACTCAAACAGTTGTTGGAGCTGAAATTTGAGATGAAAATGGTGAGTAAGCAAAGAGAGATAAGTATTGCCGAATTTTTTGAGAAAAATAAGCATATTTTAGGTTATTCAAATCCCGCAAAATCTCTGATAACATGTGTTAGAGAAGCTATTGACAACAGTTTAGATGCTTGTGAAGAAGCAGGTATTTTACCAGATATTCTCGTTAGAATTACTAAGCTCGAAAGAAGCTTTAAAGTAGTAGTTGAGGATAATGGTCCAGGAATAATTAAAGAAGAAATCTCAAAAGTCTTTGGAAAACTTTTGTACGGTTCAAGATTTCATGCGATAAAGCAGAGTAGAGGACAACAAGGAATAGGAATATCTTCAGCAGTTCTTTATGCTCAAATCACAACCGGAAAACCAGCAGTAGTTACTTCTAAAACAGAGAACGGAAAAGCTTGGAGAGTCAAATTATATATAAATACAAAAAAGAATGAACCAGAAATAGTTGAAGAAGAGGAGATAGAATGGTATGTCCCTCACGGAACCAGAATAGAACTTGAAGTTGTGGGAAGTTATGTTAAGGAGAAGAGGCAAAGCGTTTACGAGTATCTCAGACAAACATCAATTGTTAATCCTCACGCGAAGATAACTTTCATAGAACCAGATGGGCAAATACACGAGTTTCCCAGAGTTAGCAATGTTCTCCCACCTACTCCAAAAGAGATCAAACCTCATCCACATGGAATAGAATTGGGAAGACTTTTAACAATGCTTAAACAGACAAAAACAAAAGATCTTCTCGGATTCTTAAAAAATGAATTTGTAAGGATTGGAGATAGAATTGGTAGAGAAATAATAAAAAAAGCCAATTTAGATGAAAGAGAAGATCCAAGATCGCTTGATAGAGAAAAGGCTGTAAAACTTCTTGACGCATTTAAAGTTACAGATCTGCTTCCACCGCCAACTGATTGTCTCTCCCCAATAG
>WAJX01000191.1 GCA_015523665.1 Ferroglobus sp. | reverse complement strand
TTCTAATGCAATTAATGCACAATCTTTAAAGCTCGAATTCAAAAACGATTTCACAATTCTTTTTAAATTTAACGATTTTGGATAAACAGTATTGTCAGTTCTTGGATAAGAGATGTAACCATTAATATAAAGGTTTTCCGCTACATTCATAGCTCTATCTGGACTCATAAACCTTGAAGCTTCCTTTAAAAATTCTGTTGTATTAAATGGAGTTGGTTTTTTATCAACCCTCTCCACTTCTTTAAATTCCCTAACGATCCCATAATCTCTTATATTTCCAAGAGCTTTTGAAGCTTCATTTTTTTCATCAAACCTTTTTAAATGCTTTCCAATAAATTCAATCCCTCCACTAGAGTTAAAAGTAGCAATTATTTCCCAGTATTTCTTAGGCTTAAACTCTCTTATTTCTGTCTCTCTTTCAACAATAAGCCTTAAAGTTGGAGATTGTACTCGTCCAACACTAAGGAAATCTTTTCCAAGTCTCCCAGAAGAGATTGATAACAATCTCGTGAGAATAGCACCCCAATACAGATCTATTATCTGCCTCGTTTCAGCAGATTTAGCTAGATTGATGTTGAGTGTATCTGGTTTTGAAAAAGCTTTTTTTATATCAGGTGGTGTTAAAGCTGAATATCTAACCCTATCTATTCTCACATCAGGATTAACTTTCTTTATAATCTCAACCGCTTCTAATCCTATTAACTCCCCTTCTCTATCATAATCAGTTGCTATGGTCACTCTATCAACTTGTTTCCCAAGATATTCAAGGAGTTTTACAATCCTTTCTTCTTTAACTTTCTTTATAACCTCTGCTTTTAACAAAGAGTTGAGAGAGACTTTTCCCCAATTGTTATACTCTTGAGGAAAATCGAGTTCAACAATATGTCCTTTTAAGCCAAGAACGTATGCATCTTTTGTTTTAGAGTAATAGTAATTGACATTAAACTTCTTTTTTCTTTCAAATTCTCCAAAAAGAATTGAAGATAACCTCTTGGCAGTATTATCTTTTTCAGTTATTATTAACCAGCTCATTTGGACACCTTTTATTACATTCATAACGAACTATTTATTTATTCATCAGCATTTCCAAGTACGATTCTCTCAAACTACTCTTTCTATCTAATCCAATACTCTCTGCAATTTTAAAAACTTCTTCTTTTGCTTTTTCTATATCTTCTTCTATACCATCACTCACAACTTCAATCTCAATAAAATCTCCGAGATTAAAAACGGAGTCGATACAAATCAATACATTATTATGCCTGTATATTTTACGTCTTTTCAAAACCTTCCCTACCTCCTTAAAACCCAGTTTTTTTAACAATAGCACGGCTTTATCATAATTGTCAACACCAACTTTTATTTCCTCTCTACTTTTCGTTTCTTTATCAATTTTCGGACCTTTATAAGTTATACTTACACCCTCGATGTCCTTTCTAATTCTTAAAGCCTCATCATATCTCCTAAAATCTCTTATCGGAGAATTAAAGTATAAATCCTCCTCAATTTTGTCAATCACAAATTCTGCAAATTTCTTTACTTTCTCTTCAACTTTCTCAACATCTTCAATTCTAAATTTTATTTCAATCTCCATATTTTTTTACTTTACATTTCTCACATTCTTTAACTTTTCCTTCATACTGTTTGTCTAATTTAAATTTTATTAATATCAAATAATATATTAATATTTTTAAATATTAAATTAAAATAATATAAGATAAACAGAAATAAATAAATGAGAGTTTAGAGCTATCATAATATTTTTAACTATTCTCTTTTGTTTCCAAAAAATAAAAATAAAAAATGAAAATATAAAAAATGAAAATAAAAAGTGGGTTTGACATAGATAGTAATGTCATTGCGAGAGTGTATAAAAGCTGTGGATATAGAATTTAGAATGATTTTATCGTTATAACAAACCCTATAAGTATAAAAACAACACAAAACATATAATAAAAATTAGCTAAACAAATAAATAGACACAGAGACTAATTAACCACATGTCAGTATACATAACCGAGATAGACAAAACGATATATGCATCATCACGTTATCCAAGTATTCAAGAAGGTCTAACATTTTATGACTCCTCAGAAAAATTGAAAATCTCAGATAAGATGCCTCTTGAAATAAAGGGATTCTATTACATAGTATCGTTTAAACCATCTCACATCTTTCTATCAAGAGATGTTCTTGGGAGTAAGCCCCTATACTATTCAAAAAACTCGAAAAACCTTACAATCTCAAATTTTAAGTGGTATTTCGATGAAAAACCATTAGAAGTTATGCCTGGAGAGGTGCTTAAACTTTCTTACAACGGAGAGATTGTTGAAAGTAGAGTATTTAATATTGATGAGGTTTTTAAGAAAATAGAAATAGAAGTTAGTGAGATTCCAGAAATGATTCTGAGGATACTTGAAAGAGTTAAAATCGGCGATGCATGTATTTCATTTTCTGGTGGTGTTGATTCGTCACTTCTTGCAGCAATTTATGATGCTGAGATGATAAGTGTTACATCTTCAAAAGAGGATGAGGAATGGATAAGAAGAGCAGCCAAAATGATTGGTAAGGATGTTGAAATAATGAAATTTGGAGAAAATGAGGTGAGAGAATGTGTAAGTGATGTTATTAGGAGCATTGAGACGACAAATCCACTTCAAGTTTCAATTGCCATACCGATACATCTATGTATGAGGTTGGCAAGAGAGATGGGATATAGAAAAATAGTTTTTGGACAAGGAGCTGACGAACTTTTTGGTGGATATAAGAGATACGAGAATCTCACAGGGAAAAATCTTGAAAAAGTGCTTGAAGATGATCTTAAAAATATTGGAGTGAATAACTTAGAGAGAGATTGTAAGATCGCTTATAGGAATGAGATGGCAATTATAACACCTTATCTCAATTGGGATATGATAAGTTTAGCTATAAGCATACCTCCAGAGTATAAGGTTAGGAGAGAAGATGGGAAAGTGATTAGAAAATATATTCTTAGAGAGGCTGCAAAAAAAATCTTACCCAAAGAGATTGCAATGAGAGATAAAAAAGCAATTCAATACTCAACTAAAACTTACAAGATTCTCGAAAAAATTGCAAGGAGAGAAGGTGTCTCTCTTGAAAAGTTTTTAAGAGATGAGACATATGGAAATAAAAGTTAGATGTAACGAAATAAACTGCCACAGTTGTTGTGAAGAGACAGAAATGCAATTGAGTGAGAGAGATTTGAAGAGACTCGAAAAGTTAGGGTATAATAGAAGTGACTTTTCAGTTAGAGAAGATGGCATCTATATCCTAAAGAATGTAAATGGAAAATGCTTCTTCTTAAAAAATGGAAAATGTTCAGTTTATAAATACAGGCCGTTAGGTTGTAAGCTCTACCCAGTTGTTTGGGATTTAGAGAGGAAAAGAGCTACTTTACATGATTTTTGTCCATTAACAAATGAAATTGACAAAAAAGTTTTGAAGAGAGTTGAGAGAATTTTAAAGAAGCATATAGTTGAAGTTTTTGGTAATATTAATATATAAATATAATAAATAATTTTTTATAATATATTAATTATATTATAATAAATAATTATGGTAAGCAATATTAAGGAAAAATATTAACTATCAATCAAGGAGAGTATAGTTTTCGACAACTTTATTGCATCTTTTTTGTTATTTATAACTGTATTTTCTGCTATAATCTGAATATCTTTGTATTTCCCAGAAAGTTTTTCATCGGATTTATCAACAATTAAGACATCAAGAAAGTCCTTATATATTTCCAAAATTCCGAGTGGAGATACTTCAAACCCTTTAGCTCTCATCAATTTTCCAGCTGGTCCGCTAAACGCTCTATTACCTATAATCGGCGATACAGCTATCACTTTTTTATCATAAATTGTCTCTTTTATCCCTCTTACCTCTAAGATTGGCATTATGCTCGTAATAGGATTACTTGGACCTATTAAGATGACTTCACTTTTTTCAAGCATACTCACAACATCATCCGTTGCTTTAGCATTCTCTATATTCCTAAAAAAGACATCAATAACCTCAGGTTCACCTCTTTTTGAGACCCAAAATTCTTGAAAATGCATCTCTCCATAAGGTGTGACGATTATCGTTTCAACTTCTTCTTCACACATAGGTAAAACGTCTTGCTTAACTCCTAATCTTTTTGCAATTTGTCTTGTAGCTTCGGTGAGAGAATACCCTTTTCTCAAAAGCTCACTTCTTAAGATATGTATCGCTCTATCCATGTCCCCTACTTTAAGCATTTCTTCATATCCAAGCTTTTTTAACATTTCATGAGTTACAAACGTATCTTCTTTTATACCCCACCATTTATTTGTATCTATCAACTCTGAGAGAGAATACATAACAGAATCTATATCAGGACATATCTTATTTCCAGATATCCATATATCTTCAGCCGTATTTACAATAACCGCAAAATTACATAATTCTTTTAAACCTCTTAATAACTTTGGCGTTCCAGTCCCTCCTGAGAATACTGTGAGCATGCATATACACCGATAATCAATAATTTTTAGGTATTGGTGGACAGTCAAAGTTATTAACCCACTCGCATTCATATATATTACCTTAACCAAATAGTGTAAGGCGGGGGTTGCCGAGTGGTCAAAGGCGCTGGATTTAGGGTCCAGTGGCGTAGGCCTTCGTGGGTTCGAATCCCACCCCCCGCATTATTTTCTTTTGAAAAGTTTATTTTTATGAGTGGTTTTGGTTTTTGAGTTTCATCCTTTAATATTTCATCAATTTTGAAAATGGGTATTGTTATTGTCTCTCTATAAGATCATGAGAATTTTATTAACATTCCGTTTCTTTTTAATTTCTTAGCATTAAAATCCCTCTTAGAGATTCTTTTTAAAAAATCATATAAGATTTTCGAGAGGTTCTACAAAACTTTCTAAAAATGGTTTAAATTTTTAAATCTTTGTTTATCTATTGTTAATAGCCGTGAAAACCAAACTTTCGGTTCATCACAATCGATATGCTTTTTAGCATCATCCCTCTAAATCCGAAAATTTTCTATGTCTTTTATACATTGTTAGAAGAGGAAATTGATCGAGTTTTCCTCCCATCTCTCGTTTCTCTTCAGATTTCTTTTAAAAGTCTCTATACTTCACTTTTTTGTTTTTATCATTCAATTCAAGAGAAGATGTATGCTTCAGTTTGTGAGTTAAACGAGACCTTGAGAATTAAGGTTAGTTCAATAGCTAAAGGATAAGGATATATCAAAGCAATAATCCTAAAGGTTTAGAGCGTTAAAAAGAGCTTTTAAAAACAAGAAAATTCTAAAAAAGGAAAAGATAAAATTCTTAAAACGCTAAAGCAATTAAAAACTAAAGAATTGAAAAATTAAAAATCTTGGCAAAGGCTTGGAAATGTATGAAGATATTTAGATACGTCTTTACAACATCTCAGAAAAGAGAACGGGTTCGTTGGGAGATAGTAAGAGATGAGTTTACATCAAAACTATATACTCAAGAGGTTGCATAAATCCATATAGAAAAATCTTCTGAGAATATTGTCATGATTTGAAGAGAACAGAGAGTTACTTTTTGTTATTGGAAGGTCTGAGGAGATTTATTAAAGTTTTAAAGCTTTAAAAGCTTGCAACTTTTTGAGAGAGTAGAGATTTTAAACCAATCTTGGTTTTTAAACATCTTAAAAATCTCATCCAGAAATATATTGCTTCAAATGATGCTTAATCTCAGAAACTTACAGATTAAATTTGATGAACTCTCAAACTGAATTGAGGAGGTTTGCAGGAAAACACTTTCATCTAATATTAAAGCCCAGATTGCTCTAAAAGTTGAAGAGTTTAGTGGTTTTACAATTGTCTTAATTAGGACTTGACATTTTCTCATCCTCTTCATTTTTAAAGCACAACTCTGATATGTTCTTGGTTATTTTTATATATAAAATTAAAAATAAATTAAAAATAAAATTAAATTTTGAAGAATTTAAATAATATTATTCCCCGCGCTTTAAGATTGTGATCAATGCTGTAAGAGTCAAGAGTAGAATTAACACTGCTAAAGAGAAATCACTCAATAGTGGAACCTTGTGTGAGATATGAGATGGATTTGATGTGGGCATGTACAGAGATAGAGGGAGATAATCGGTGTTGTTCTCATCTATCACATACGGATCATCACAGATTCCATCCATGTCTGTGTCGTTGCACGTCTGAGAGAAACCGGTTCCACTGGGATTGGCCCAGAAGTTTCCTCCAAGGTATGGTCCTCCAACAATATTTCTGCCCGGAGTTTTGGAGATGTTCCAGAAATTAACTTTGTTGAGATTATCAATATTATTGCTATTATTGAGATAGTTATTGTAAATAAGATGATTTGGATCTTGTCCGAATAAACCATATGTAATTTGAATTCCATAAAGAACGTTGTTGGAGATTGTATTATTGAGAATAAAATTGTTTATATTGAACTCTAAACGTATTCCCTCCATATTATTTATTATTACATTGCCTGAAATTATATTATAATTTGATCCAGAAGCAATTAAAATCGCTTCATAATTATTTGTGAAGGTGTTGGCTGATATAGAATTGTTCAGACTCGCCCAAAGAACGACTCCTTCCGAGTTTCTTGACAATATATTATTTGAAATTGTGGATCTTGACATATATCTGATAACAATTCCTTCACCCCAGTCAGTTATCCTGAGATTTTTTATGGTAACATTGTCAACATCATGAACATAAACTCCCCTTGATCTATCTAAATCAACCCCATCAATCCTATGCCCTTGTCCATCAAGCACAACATCGTTTGAGGTTATCTCTATGCATGTGGAAGCTGTAGAATTGATTATATCCTGAGTTAAAACGTAATATCCCGGAGAACTTATCACCGTGCATGAGCTTATATTTGAATATGCGTTGGCTTTTGAAACTATCAAGATCAATAGGAAAATCAGTAAAGAACAATATTTTGCGTTACTCCTTTTAATTAACGTCACTTTATTGAAAAACTTGTTCCAACTCTAACATTTTTGAGGTTGAGACAATGTCTCACCTCAACCACTCTAATTTTTAACACTCTCCAAATGGTTGTATTTCTACATAAAATATTATTTAAAAATTTTCCGACAATTTACCATTGCGCAGTCTATTCTGCTTTATTTCTACAATTTTCTTTATGAATTTCAATTAAATTTAATTATTGAAATATAGTACAAAATATATTGGTATTAAAAACTTACACAATTCAACATCCTTGAAGAGGGCAGAGATCTAAAATCTATTAGCATTTAAAAAGCAGACTAAGAGAGCCTAACTTACTTAACCTAACCAAAAACTAGAAGATGTTTATTTCCTATATTAACATTTTTCAGATATTTCTTAGCGATTTTATAACATTCAAAAACTTGTTCTTTTGGTGTAATCGGTAAGTCTCTTAATTTATAATCTGGATGAAAAACTAAAAGGCTATACGGAATTCTATCATCCAAGCTTGCTATAAACGACGCTATACCCTCAATTTCTTTAGCATCAACATAATATGGAACTAAGAGAGTTGTAGCAGATAACACCTCAGGATACTTCTCAAAAATAGCCTCAAAATTCTTTAAAACTATCTCATTACTCCTTCCAGTAAGAATTTTATGTAAATTCTCATTCCAAGCCTTAAGATCAAATTTAACTGTTCCACTACTCAAACTACTTAATTCTGCAGCTTTTAAAGCTTTCCTCCTCTCCCCAGCTCCATTCCACTCCCAACAAATCATAACTCCTTTTTCAATTGCTCTCCTACTAAATTCTATTGCAAAATCTATTTGAGGTTCTGGAGATCCCCCAAAATGGCAAATACATTTCACATCTCTATTCAAAAATTCCAAAATTTGATCTACATTTACAACTCTGGCATCTTCTATTCTCTTATGGATATAATTTTGACAGTATAAGCAATCGAAATTACATCCATAATAAAATACTGCAAGATTGTAGCCTACAAGCTTACTACCTCTACAAAACCATGAGTTACAACAATTTGTTGGAAGGGGGTCATAATAAGCATGAAGAAGAGCTGTCGTTTTTGTTACAAGTGATTTTAATTTTCCACTTTCTCTAAACCTCAGGCCACACAAACCAGTATCATCAATTCCACATTTATTTGAGCATACCTTACAATCCCCACCACCAATTATGTGTAAATTACTATGTACTCTCTCCGAGATATCATAACTTTTTGCACATCTATGACAAATCGGAATATATTTCGATACTCGTGGCCTACCACATATCTCACATTCCACAAAAATTTTAGGAACATTATTAAAAAATAGTTTGCCATAGGACATTTAATTATACATAAATTTATAAATTAAATAGTAATTAATAATTATTTAATATTATATTAATTTTTCAATAATAATTTTTCAAATTTATATTTACTATTATATTATAATTTTTTCTGATTTTTTATAGATCTTTTTAAAGCTAAATATATATGTTATAACACCAACAATTGCTATAATAACACCACTCACAACATCTTCTCTATCAAATTTTGGAGGCTTAAAGGTTTTGTATGAAAGATATGTTAATAAGATAATTGTCCCAATAGTAGCTGTTGAGAAAACTGCTACTATCATTATCATTTCAGCGATACTATCAGTTGCAATCATAATTGGGATCAGTGGAATGCATGGTGATAAACCTAATAGGAACATTAAGGTTGTGAGTGATGTTGTATGGAGATGTCTATGTGGTCTCATAAAAGATACTGCCGCATAACCAAATCCAAAGATAATCAAAAGCATAGGAGAGATATTCTCTATTTGCTCAGCATATCCTAACAGATCCACCCCTATAATCGCAGATACTCCAATAAATATTGAAGTAGTAACATGAATTAAAGATGTGATAAATGCAATTAAGAGTGTTTTTCTCAAACTCCAATTTCTAATTTTCCCTATTGTTGAGATCGGTAAGTAATGATCTGGGGCGAAAGAATGTATAACAGCTATACTAATTACCGCTATTACTAATAACAGAATAACTATCAACCTCCTTGATATTATCAAGAATTCTAAGCCTGATAGGATAATTCCCAGCTTCCCTCTTAACAACGTTAAGCATCTCTCTACTACAAACGAGCATAACTGTGTTTCCTCCAAGAGCTCTTAGCAAAGCTCTTTCAAGACTAGCACTTATTATATCGGCCTCTATACCAATTTCTTCGAGCTTCTTTCTCGCTTTTAATCCCATAACAGCTATAAAATCTACATCTGTCTTTGGTAGTTGCGAATCATGTGGGACGACTATCAACTCTCCTCTTAAATATCCCAATCTTATACCACATCTCTCCACTAAAGAGTAGTCTATATAATCTGCATCAAAAATTATTCTGCCATCCTCAATTATCACAAATCTATCAGCAATACTTGTTGCAAAATCCAAATCATGAGTTGATATAATCAGAGATTTTCCCTCATTTCTAAGTCTGTTCACGATCCTTATCATATTTTTTAACCCTATTCCATCTAATCCAGATGTGGGTTCATCCATGATAATATATTCAGGCTTCATCGCAAGAACGCTCGCTATAGTCAATCTCTTTTTCTCTCCACCGCTTAAAGTGTTACACAACCTATTCTCATACCCTTCAAGCCCCATAGATTTCAATGCTTCCTTTATTACTCCATCATCTTCAATCCCTATATTTTTTGGGCCAAAAGCTACTTCTTGCCAAACGGTCGGAGCAATTATTTGATCATCGGGATTTTGGAAGACGAATCCAACTTTTTTTCGGAGTTCTATCAGACCTTTCTTACTATACCTAACTTTCTTGCCATCGACGAATATCTCTCCTTTATTGGGTTTTAAAAGTCCATTCAAATGCATTAAAAGTGTTGATTTTCCAGCTCCATTTCTTCCCAATAAAACCGTTACTTCTCCTTTTTTAGCCCTGAAATTTACACCTTTAAGGATATACTCACTATCCCCACCCTTACGATATCTGTTATATGAATAAGAGAACCAGAGATCTCTTGTCTCGATCATATCGCAATCACCCATAAGATTGTCAATAAAATTAATATCCCTACAACTACTCTATATCCAGAACTTTTTTCCTTCATTATGGGCATCTTACCAGAATAACACCTAGCTTCCATAGCCAGATTCATCTTTTCAGCTCTCTCAAGAGATTTTATAAAGAGAGAATATCCGAGAAGACTAGCTGTATTGATGAAAGTTCTTTTACTCGAATATCCAAGTCTTGAATTTGCCGACTTATCAAGTCTTGAAAGTTCATCCATCAGAATCTGTATAGCTCGATAGATGAGCAAAGAGAGCTCAATAACAAAGCTTGGCAACTTAAGTCTCTTAAGAGCTGCGAAGATTTCTGGGATAGTTGTTGTTAAGACCATATAAAATAAGATTGAAAGGGAAGCGTAAGCTCTCAAAGCGGTATGAAAAGCGAGAGTTAAACCTTCTTTAGTAGGCTTGAATGGAAATGCCATATCAACACTCTTTCCAGGAATGAAGAACGCTATGATAAGCAAACTTGGGAGTAAGAAATACGTTGGAATCTTAAGTAGCTTTAGATAATACCACCCGATCGAGTAAATCGATAGTATGCTGAAGATCAAGAAAGCTGTGATGTGAACCGAAATTTTATTGGCTAGTAAAATAAAGATTAAAGTAAAAAAGGAGAAATAAACCTTCAAATCTCCTCGTATATGTTTTTTTGAGGTCATCTGAAGTTCTTCTAAAGTTTCATGCATAATTTTACCACTCCTTTAAAAAACTCTATTTTCATAATCCCCATCTCTGTTCTCATCTTCCCCCTTAACCCTCCCATCAGCAGAGCTATTCTTACCTTTATAATAACCTATGAAATAACCAACCAACAGAGATCCTATCGCAGCTTGAAGGCTGAAGAGAAAACTCTCTATTTCTCCACTTGGTGGCTCCCATATCGGGGAGAACCACGGCTTATAATGGGGATCTATTTCGTTTATAGCTTGTTTAGCTTTTTCATCAGTTCCAACCCACTCAGCAACTGCTGTATCAATTATTCCCATAAATAAAGATGAAGAGGTTAAGAATAGAGTGAAGATAGCTAAAAGATGTGAGATCTTCATACCAACACCACCTCGGCAACATCTTCCCTTATTTGTATCAAATAGCCTATCAATAAAGCAGCCACGATTCCTTCAATGATTGCTAATGGAATCTGTGTAATTGCAAATATGGCCATAAACTTCACTGCCGAACTTAAAACTCCATTAAAACCAACACCCGATGGAAATGCTAGAGATAGTTGAAATGAAGTAACTATATACGTTACCCAGTCCGATATTGCCGCTACTATAAAAGTTAATACCTTAACATCAATCTTGCCCTTTACAACTTTATATACAAGCCAACCAACAAATGGACCTATTATTCCCATGGAGGTAGTATTAGCTCCGAGAGTTGTTAATCCTCCATGTGCAAGTAAGAGAGCTTGGTAAAGTAAAACTATAGCAGACAAGAAAGCTGTTATAGCCGGACCAAATAAAATAACAGCTATTCCAGTTCCTGTTGGATGCGAACAACTTCCAGTAACGGAAGGTATTTTTAAAGCGGAGAGAACAAATATAAAACCCCCCGCTACCGCAAGCAACGATTTACTTTTCGGATCTTCATCTATTTTCCTTTTAACCTTGTAACCACCGTATGCAATGATGGGTAAAGCAAAAACATACCACAACACTGCCCAGAATGGTGGGAGAAAACCTTCCATTATATGCATTTAACCACCTCTCTTGATTTTTAATCAAATTTATTTGATCAAATAAACCTGACCATTTATAAATTTTTCTATTTTAAATGATTTAAAAACAAAAAAGCAAATTTAAATGTGAATCTATTCATTATTATATAAAATAAAAAATATTAAAATTAAATTAAATATATATTATATAAAACATAAAAATTATATAAATTTACTTATAATTAATTTTCAAAAACTTTCAAACTCCAATAATGCAAAGAAAGATTTTTATTATCTATCTAATAAGAGGTTTATGCCGATTCGCCATGCGTCCCCTGAAATCCCCGAAATTTTAAATGATGGGGGATGATGGGGATTCCACAAAATCGGCAACAACTGGCTATGATGATAGGGCCCCTCTGAATAAATGATGAGGGTTTTGAGTTCTGAGCCATCTTCATTATTATCTTTTAATATCAAAAATATAATATAAAATAATAATATAAAAAATTTTCTCAAGCAAAAACAAAAATACAAATTAAAAATTATCAAAATAATTAATTCAAAATTAAAAAGTTAAATTAAAAATCTAAATTTAAATTTAAAATAATTCAAAAATTGATTATGTGTGTTAAAAATAAAAAGATGATTAGATTTAAATATCGATCAAAGAAATTAAAAGTAAGTGATATTGAGGTAGGTTGGATATGAATAGAAATACAAAAACGATATTAGGAATATCATTAATAATATTCTCAATTGGATTAGCGTTTGCGTTTAAAAACAGTATATCTCCTTATCTAACTGTAACACAAGTCGTAGAGAGGGGGGAAGCTATAAATGTCCAAGTTAACGGAACAATAGTTCCTAATTCTACAACCTACAACCCAGAAACAAACACCAGAACGTTTCTATTAACTGACGGAAAAACAACTATTAAAGTGATTTACAGAGGAGCCGTTCAGAATTATCAAGAAGGGATACCAGCAGTTGTTGTTGGAGATTACAAAAATGGAGTTTTTGAAGCGGAAAAGTTATTGCTTAAATGCCCAAGTAAATATCAAGCAGGAGGATAACAATTGGATATTGGATATCTATTCTTGATAATTTCATTTCTTTCTTCACTTTATGCAACTTACGCTTTTTATATTGGCTCAAAATCAGATAAAAAGGTCGCTATACGGCTTTTAAAAAGGGCAGAGAATAGTCTATACATCTACACAATATCAATCATAGTTTCTATTTTAATTTTGACATATTATTTTTTAATACGGGATTTTAATGTTAGATATGTTTATCTATACTCAGATAGGCATCTAAGTCCTCTGTATACAATCAGTGCTGTATGGGCTGGAAGAGAAGGGTCGTTATTACTTTGGGCAGTTTACATTGCAATCTTAAATGTCTTAGCATTGAAAATCGAGAGAAAAGACAGAGTCCTAGCTTTATCTCTTTCTATCTCATCATTCATTTTCCTCTTTTTAAGCTTACTCCTTTTGACAACATCAAATCCTTTTGTTAGACTAGAGTTTACACCTCAAGATGGATATGGACTAATTCCGTTACTCAGAACTCCTGAGATGGCTCTTCATCCTCCAACAATATTTCTCGGTTATGCGGGAGCAACTTTGCCATTCTCAATTGCAATAGCATCTATGTATTTGAGAAGTCAGTGGGAGAATAGAATAAGAATATGGACTCTCATCACGTGGATTTTCCTATCAATTGGCATATTTTTAGGTGGATGGTGGGCTTACAAAACACTCGGATGGGGTGGTTTTTGGGCTTGGGATCCAGTCGAGAATGCCAGCTTACTTCCTTGGCTTACAGCAACAGCACTAATCCATGGACTCATAAGGAGATTTAGACATCTCAATTTTTGGCTTACATCAACAACGTTCATGTTAGTCATTCTTGCAACCTTCATAACAAGAAGTGGGATTATAGAAAGTGTCCATGCTTTTGGAGAGAGTGCTGAAGCGTACTTCTATTTAGCACTAATTACTTTCTCAGCTCTACTCTCGTTCAAAGTTTATAAGGGGAAAACCCATACTGAAAATAAGAAAAGTGCATCAACTATTAGAGATCTTACATTAATTATGAATATTTTTATACTCTCGCTATCAGCAATAACTATTTTGTTAGGAACTTTGACCCCACTTTTTAGTGATGTTGTAGTTGGTAAATCATTCTACAACAGAATTGAAATACCACTTGGAACACTACTTGTTATTCTATTAGGCATATGTATTGCAATGGATTGGAAATTCAACAAAGAAGTTTTTCTACTGAGAATAAAAATCTCCTCTCTAATTGGAATTATAGCAGGAATTATCGTATTTTTTGTAACATCTATGAGCATAGCAAGCTTAGCGAGTGGAATCTTTCTTTTTTCATTAATTAACCATATACAAACTATAAAACCAACGGATTATAAAAATCCAAGAAAGTTTGGTGGATATATAACCCACATAGGTCTCCTACTACTCTTTATCGGAGTTATGGGGTCATGGATTTATGAAGAGCATTATAAAGTTGAGATACCAGTGGGTGGAAGTTACAAAGCTGGAGAGTATGAATTAAAACTTAAGGATGTGATCTTCAGTGAAGATGAGGAAAAGGTTGTAGCCACAGCTATCGTGGATGTTTATAAAGACGGTAATTTAAAGGCTGAGTTAAATCCAAAACTTATCAATTACAAGATTAAAAGACAAGAAAGGATAGTTTCTGGAGTTAGTATTGATTCAAGTGTAGAAAGAGACTATTATATAGCCATTAGCGGGATTAGTCAAAATAAAGGATTCTTTGAATTTTACGTAATTCCATTAGTCTCTTTCGTTTGGATAGGTTCTATTGTTATGATTATCGGCGGATTATTCGCCATGAGTTATAGATTGAAATTTGATTAATAATACAATTTCTATATTTTTTATAAAATAAAATAATTAAAAAATGAGATTAAAATGATATACGTTTTGCCAATTTAGTTAAAAATATTAATGTTAAATAATTTAATTAATTATAATTAATTATATTATATCTATTTTTTATCTCTTTATATCTATATTTTTATTATTTTATTTTAATTGATGAACTACAACCTTTATAACTGAGTAAGTAACAAGCTCACCATGGAATCGATAATAATCTCACTTGCTATCATCTTTTTTGGTATAATGATAGCCCCCGAAATCTCAAAAAGAACTAAAATGCCACTAATCGTGATCGAAATAATTTTAGGAGCTTTTTTTGGTGCTTCATTACTTAATGTTGTGAGCGAAGATCCAATTATAGACTTCTTCAAATCATTCGGGTTGATATATCTAATGTTTCTTGCTGGTCTTGACGTAGATTTCTCAAAAATAGAGGATAGACTTAAAAAAACGATTAAAATTTCACTATTTTCAATTCTGATCCCATTTATAACAGGAATTCTTATATCACCCTATATAGGCATACATCCCTTATTCGCTGGAACAGTTTTTTCAACAACCTCTATTGGAATAATTCTCCCATTTTCAAAAGAGGTTGGCAAAAAGGAGGAGTTTTCAGAAACTCTCATAAGCTCAGTTGTATTAGTGGACATACTTAGCATATTTCTGCTTGCATTCACCATAACCTTCATTCAAGGAGCTTTAACACTCTCATTCCTATATTCAGCGATTCTACTTACCATACTCTTTTTAATCCCATACGGAATAAAGAAAAGAGATGTTCGAAATAAGATTGAAAGTTGGTTATGTGATGAGACACATTTTGAACAAGGAGTTAGATTATCTTTTGCTTTAATTATATCATTAGTGGCTCTATCTGGAGAATTAGGGTTTCATTCGATAATGGGAGCATTCATTGCTGGATTGATCATATCAGAATTGACTCCACAAGAGCGTTCGATCCTCGAAAGAAAGCTCGAAAGCTTCGGATATGGGTTTTTTATACCACTATTCTTCATACTAGTCGGAGCTCGTATGAATATACCATTATTACTTTCCAGTATGGAAAGTATTGAAATTCTTTTAATTGTTGTAATTTCCGGGATAATTTCAAAGGTTGCTGGTGTGAGCTTTATTTCCAACTTTAGCGGATTTAACATTAAAGAAAGTCTATCCATGGGATTATTACATGCAACCAGACTTAGTTTGATAATAGCAGCTGTTGAAATTGGGTATGAGATTAAGTTGATAAACGATGAATTATTTTCCATATTCGTAATTTTAGCAATAATATCTGTTATAATTTGCCCATCTCTTGTCAAACGTTTACTCTTGATATCTGAGAGGTGATTATAGAACAAATAAATTAATTAAATAAACAAAACCAAATATTGATAATTTAATTAATATTAATAATATAAAAAAGATTCGTTATAACAAACCCAAATATAAAAAGGAAAGATATAAAATTGATATATATAAATATATAATCTTTCAGTCTTATTAATATTTATTATTATATTATATATTTTTTATTAAATATATTTATATTATACATCACACAATCTCATACAGCCTCAAGAATTCTGTTCATCTCTTCTGCTTTCTCTTTTAAAACTTCTAAAGCCTTTTTCATCACAACTCTTATAGGGAGTTGACCTAATCCCTCAATTGTGAAAAGAAAGTTATTCGTTTCCAAAACGGTAATTGCTTTCTCATCACATGCTTTAACACATTCTAAGCAAAAAGAACAGTCTAAAATTCTTTCAACCTTAATATCCTCATCCTCAACTCCAAAAACATCTCTTGGACAGACTTCAATACATCTCTTACATAAATTACATTTCCCCCTTTCTATCTCTATTTTGGGAATTATTTTATACGAGCATAAAGATACTGGTTGAAACTTTGCATGTTCCTTTCCAGTTCCGAGTCTCGCTACAGCCTCTATCATAAGTTGTTGATCCTTATAAAGCTCTACAATTGGTATATCTTCAAAGACTGGGACTATCTCTGGATCTTCAGAGATAAAATCACCAGAATAAACAACTTTCGGTCCCTCAACATTTAATCTCAAAGAAACTTGACAATTTGGACATCCCTCTCCATTACAAACACATTTTTCTTGTGGATTATACTTTTCTAGATTTGTTTTAAGAGGGATCAAACCAATCCTATGAGCGAGAATTTCATCGTAAAGAAAAGAAGTATTTAGATACACATCTATGTAATCTACAGCCATAGTTGGCACATAGCTTTTCATCGCTCTTCTCCAAGAATTTGCAAACGTTATAGAAGAGTCTTTTAATATAAACTTAGCAAAATTTTCATTCTCTTGAATAAACTCAATTTTCATAAAAATCACAATTAAACTCTTCTACCTCTTTTCCCACCTGGTGGACGAGTTCCATCATGAGGGATCGGTGTAACATCTTCAATTCTTCCTATTTTCAAACCTGCTCTTGCTAAAGCTCTTATTGCTGCCTGAGCTCCAGGGCCAGGAGTGGTGTGCTTATTTCCTCCAGGGGCTCTAACCTTTATATGCACACCTTCAATACCTTTATCCTTTGCGATCTCAGCAGCTCTTAAAGCAGCTTGCATCGCTGTATATGGATTACCCTCATCCCTATCAGCTTTAACAATCATCCCTCCACTAACCCTTGCAATAGTTTCACTACCAGTAATATCCGTTATCGTTATGATTATGTTGTTATATGATGAAAATATATGCGCAATTCCCCAAATCGGCTTTTTCTTAGCCATTCTCATTCCTCCTCGCAAAAGGTGAATTCACATAATAATCTATCATTCCCTCCTCTTCTCTTTTAACTATATAACTCGGAGATGTTACTCTTCTCCCAGAAATAGCTATATGGCCGTGAACTATCAATTGTCTGGCTTGTTTAATCGTGTTAGCTAATCCCTGTCTGTAAACTATTGTTTGCAACCTCCTCTCAAGAAAGTCCTCAACACTTAAATTAAGAATGTCATCGAGAATTGCATCTTCATCAAGAATTCCAAGTCTGTAAAGTTTCTTTATTATCTGCTGAGCCTTCGCTTTAGCGTATTCTCCTTCTCTTCCAGGCATATCTACTCTAGCCAAAAGATCTCTTGCAACTCTCCTATATTTTCTGAGGATATTTTGAAATCTCCAAAGTTCTCTTTTATTTCTCAACCCATATTTTATAATTAAAGATGCTTCTTGTTCAAGCCTAACTTTATCCCACGGTTTTGTTGGAGTTATATACTTCTTTCTATGCCTTTTCGGATCCCCCATATCTCACACCTCATTTCTTCTTTCTTATAACTCCAACAGTCGCTCCTTTTCTGCCAGTAGATCTAGTTCTCTGCCCTCTAACCTTATACCCTCTTGCATGTCTAACTCCTCTGTATGCTCTAATCTTAATTAACCTCTCAATATCAAGCATTCTAGCGAATTCAACATCTTTACTTAGGAGATGCAAGTTCTTTCCAGAATAAGGATCTTTCCTTCTGTTAAGCATCCAAGATGGTAAATCTTCTATTGACTCCTCAATAAACTTTTTTAACATCTCTATCTCCTCATCACTAAGCTCTCCGAGTTTTAATTTTGAATTTATCCCGAGATGATTTGTTATCGCATGAGCTAATCTCAATCCTATTCCTTTTATCCCAGTAAGAGCGTGAATAACTTTTTTATTTCCATCAAGATCTGTATCTGCAATTCTAACTATATGCTTAAATTCACTCATTTAACCACCTACCATGACAGCAATTAAAAAGGATATTTAAAGATTGCTACCTCTTTATGATGATCTGCGGTATAGATGTTGGAATGAAAAGGAGTATTGCTGCTATAATAAGTGGAAGAGAGATAAGATATCTCGGAGAGTGGAGAGAGGATCTCAGATTTCATGCATGTGGAATTGACTCACCTTTAAGCTTTTCTGATAGACCTTTCAGAGATTGTGATAGATACATTTTAGATATGGGAATCCCAATCTTTCCAGTTAACATGAAGATTATGAAAGAATTGACAAAAAAAGGGATAGAGATTGCTGAGAAGGCTAAGATGATAGGAGAGGTTTATGAGGTTTATCCTTATGCAACTAGATACATATTGGGATGTAAGGAAAATAAGAAGAGAAAAAAGGGAAGAAAGAGGATAACAGAATTTTTAAATAAATTTGTAGATATCGATTTTGTATTAAATCATCATGAAATAGATGCGATAACCTCAGCAATTACAGTAAAACTCTATAAGGAGGGAAAGGGTAAACTTGTAGGGGAGAAGTGTAAGATCTTGATTCCATCAATCCGTTTGACGCGCTGACTCAATTTCAACTACCTCAGCTTTAGGTTTTCTCCTCTTGAAAGCGTAATCCTTTGCAGCAACTATGAGCTCGCAATATGGGACACATTTCCCATAGTATCTTGAGCAACTTTCAATTATTGTACAATCCAAAACTACAACAGACTTCTCAACCACATCTACTTCAACAACTCCTCTCCTTCTTTTAAATTTAATTTGGAGTCTCATAAATGACATAATTATCACTATTATTATTGTATTAATAGGTTCAAAATGTGGATATATATAATTATCGGTGAAGATGCTAATTAATGAAACTCCCTAAAATTCTTGACAATTCTGATGAATTGAAAACTAAAAAGGAAACTAAAAAGGAGTTAAACCCCAAATAGGGAAAAATTCTGAAAAGGAATGAGATAACACATAGTTCATCATTTAAAAGATTGCTAAAATATTCCGAGTGATTCTGAAGAAGTGATGGAATAACAATTAAGAAATCTAAGAAAAGTTGGAGAATATTACTCACGAAACAAATTATTAAATTATTTAAGGAAAAGGATGATATTTCAACAGATTTAGCTTTCAGCTATATAAATTGCCTATTTGCCCAGTTCTTAAGAATCTAAAGTTACTCTGAAGTTGCTATTAATATCTTTTGTTACATAATTATTATTTCATTAAAAATAAAAAATATAAAAATAAATTAAAATTAAAAAATCAATCAAACTACAACATCCAGAAGAGCTTTACAACATCCCAGATTGTTATTCCATCACTTCCATCGAAGTTGTAGAAGTCTGGGTAGTTTTTGATGCTTTGATCATTGTAGTGCTGGAAGAAGAAGACTACATCCCATATGTTGAATGTTCCATCTCCGTAGACATCTTCATACAATCCGTCGTTGTCGAGATCGTTTGGTTGGATGCCGTTTATTGGGGGT